>JBGPYG010000232.1:0-6437 GCA_041493085.1 Pyrinomonadaceae bacterium
CAGCTTCGCAACTCATCTCCTGCAACACGGCGCCGACTCGCGTTCGGTGCAAGCTTTACTTGGCCATAGCGATATTTCAACAACTCAGATCTATACACACATTACTGATCGTCACCTGCGCACGGCTTACGACAATCATCATCCTCGTGCGCGAGCTGCTGCCACCGGCACCAAGCCCAAGATTGATTAGGAGCGTTAGTTGCGGTTTCCAGGATGAAGAGGTGCGCACCTGATGTTTCTGTACCGCTGTCCCATTGAAGAAGTTGTCAGGCAGTTCATCTCTTCGCAGCAGGATCTTCCTTTTTCATATTCAGAAGTTGGAACTACCAAAAGCCAATCTCGCGATGGTCATAGGAACTACACTATCGACCACAATCGAACAAAACTCGGCGACGGAGAGCAGACTTACCAACGCGCCGTCTCAGCTTTGCGAAGTTGGCAGCAGTTTGATCTTGGGTGGGTAACGGTTGTGCCGCCGGGAAAACCTTTGGAGGTGGGGACGACGGTGGCGGTACGAGCGAAAACTTTCGGGTTCTGGTCGCTAAACGCCGCTCGAATCGTTTACGTGATTGATGAAAAGCAGGATGGGAATGCGAAGGTCGGGTTCGCTTATGGAACGCTACCGGATCATGTTGAACGCGGTGAAGAGAGATTCACGGTCGAATGTCATGAGGACGGTTCGGTTTGGTATGACATCTATGCTTTCTCGCTTCCCAAGCACCCGCTGGCACGAATCGGCTTTCCGATAGCCCGGATGTTGCAGCAGCGATTTGTAAGGGATTCGCTCGCTGTCATGAGAGCAGCGTCGACCGATTGGCCGCGGAAAAATAGAGGTCAGAGATCAGAAGTCAGAGATCAGAAGTCAAAGATCAGTAAGCACCGTTTTGGTTTCCTTTGTACTGACCTCTGATCTCCGACCTCTGACCTCTGTTTTTATTTCCTGGTCAACACGACCGGCGCTTGTTCGGCAGCGCGAATCCGCTCGAAGAAACTGCGCACCGTCTGATACTGAGCCGCCGGAATTGTTCCGGCTCGTTGGGCCAGACTGCGCGTGAAGACAATTTCGCCATTTCTAACCGTGTAAGTCGTGTTGTAAGAACCGAAGGAAGCTTCGAGCTTCAAAGGATCGGGAAGCTCGTCAACTTCAAAGCCCGCGGGAATTTTGACGCGCACTGTCTCGCTAAAATTGCGGGAGTCGAGCACTACCGGATACTTGCGCGTGGCTTCGGTCAGGGAAAGCGATTCCTGTCGCGAGACAATAGCCGGTTTGAAGACCAGGAGCCTGTTCTGCATTAATTGCGCATAGTTAATGGCCGTGAAATCGACCTCCAGGTCAAAGCGGCCGCCCTCGTTATTGTCTTTGGGTTCCACCCGCGACACCTTCGCCCCGGTTGCGCCGGTGGTAACCCAGCCTTCTATCACCTTCAAGTATTGGGCAGAAGAGAGACCGCGAAACTGCCGCCTGAAGTCAGCCGCTGCTTGACCATTGGCTCGTTCGCGAACAGTTGCCGTAATCGAACCTTCGGGCGTCATCGTTACGTCCGCCTCGCGATCGAATGAGCTTGCGTCAGGGGGCAGAGTGGGCATTCGCAGTAGTTGGCCCTGCTCGCCGGCAACCAGAAGCGCAAAACTCCCTTGTTCATCTTCAGGCAGATCGCCGACCGGAGTGCTCGGATCGGTGGCATCGAAAATTAACAAGCGTCCGAGTTTGTCATTCGCGATGATCGTGGGGCCAACAGTCTCATCGCTTACTTTAACAGCGATGATGCAGTGATTAAATTGATACGGCGAAGCCCATTCTTCGCGAACATGGTTTGCGTCACTAGAATAGATCGCGACAGGATAGGCGTTGATGTTGATGGCCCTGAGCATCGACCGCATGAGGTTGGCCTTATCTTTGCAGTCGCCATAAGCTTTTGCCAACACCTGCGACGCGGCATGGGGACGGTAACCATTTCCCCGACCTACGCCGATGTCGATCGAAATGTATTGCAGGTTCTGCACGAAATGGGCAATCGCCCTTATCCGGTCCAACTCCGTCTTTGATCCGGCTGTTAATTCGCGAGCTTTTGCCGCGACGTTCTGGTCCGGAATGACCTGCGGATCGTGCAGATCCGTGGCCCAGCGCGAGACTTGAGTCCAGGTCTCGAAGGTTTTCGAACCCGCCGCTGCGCCACTGTCACTCTCGAAATAGTTAATCGCAACCTGGGCCGTCAGACTGTTGATTCTCGGGCTCGCTGGCTCAGGTTTGATGGGAGCAAGGTCTCGCAGTTCCCAAACATAACTTGAACCACTTACGCTCGGCTCAATCTTTTCATGATTGAAGGTCAAGCTCGTAGCGCGCCAGCCGGAGGGCAAAGTGAGACTGTAGCGAGATTCCAGCGTGGGCAAGCGGTCTTGGAAATGCCAGATATCCTGATTAAAGAGCGGTCGCTCCTCGCTCATCGATTGATACCCAAAGACGGCGCCGATGTCTGCGTCATCGGTAGCGTCAATCTCCTTCACTCGATATTCATCGTAGATATCGTTGGGATCTGAAATACGATCGGCCGTCTCATCCTTGCCATACTTCTTGACGAAGCCGTTTGGTCGAATGAGCCAAGCGTGTATCTCATTAATTTTGCCGCTCTTGGTGAGATACATCTCCAGGGCGTCGGCAAATCCACGGCCGTCGCGGGTCAGAATGCGAACTGCATAGGTAGTAGTGGTAGTTAGTCGTCCGTCAGCACTGACCACGATAGCCTGGTCTTTACGCAGGACAACGGCCGGAACCTCCTTGTCGTAGGCCGGCACTTTCGCCGCCGCCGCCTGTTGCAACCACGGCGGAGCCTCCTCCGCAGGTGATGCGAGGTTAACTCCCGCAGCCAGCAACAAGATGCCACAGAGAAACGTAACTTTTAGGTAGAACATTTTTTCTCCCATGCGCGGTTGATAAGTCGTTTCGGCTAGGGCGTGGCAGCGGCGGTGGCGGCGGCCTGTTTCAACGTAACGGTGTGATTGTCCGCCTGGTGTATGGCGTCGAAATAGCCCTTCAGCCTGGCGTAAGAGTTCACGGGAAAGACGATCGTGTCCTGGCCGCCAAAGAAAAATTTGCGCCTGTAGATCATCGTGCGCCCGTCTTTAGTGACGCCGATCGAGGGTTTGTAGTCGCCGACTGGAATAGCGCTAAACGGCTGCGGGGCATCGGCGTTGTCGAGCGAAAACCCGACGGGCAATTCGATTGTCACCACGTCTTCCTCAGACCACGGATAACTGAAATAGACGGGGTACTTGCGCTCGCTACCGGAGAAGAGCGGTTCGAGTCCGTGCTGGAAAAATTCCGGCTGCAGGAAAAGGCGCTTACCCGTGCGCTGGGCATAGCCAGGAACCCGGACGTGATAGCGGTAAATAAAGGGCTTCAGCGGATCGGTAACGTTCTCGATTTTTATCGCGGAAACGTCAGCCGTAGTCATCTGTTTCTTAACGCTGGCGCGGAGCGTTTCTTCCCGCTGCGCCGGCGAATCATCGTCGTCCCATTCCTTGTGATAAGCCGCCAGGTGGCCGTAGTACTCAATCTCCGCGTCCCCTTCGAGAGTGCCATCGTCACTTAGAGTGAACTTCGCGCTACGTTTCACTTTTGACTTGTCCGGTGGGGACAGCGGGGTTCTCAGCCAGATGGGCTCCTTCGGGTCGGACAGCAGAGCGTCTTGGGCTTCCTCCTGCCAGCGCAGCATGCCAAGCGGCACATAAGTGCTGGCCGGATCGTAGAAGCGCCACTGATCGCCGACCTTTACAGCGATATCGTAAGCTTGAATAAAGTAGTCGTCCGGAAACCCCTTGTCGAAGAACGTATCGCTTCGATCTGATAGCCTTACCATCCGGGCATCGAAACCAGCGGCGATTGCCAGAGATGCAAACAGCATGTCGATGTCGGTTCCAGTACCCATGCCGCGCTTTAAGGTGTCGGCTGGTGATTTGTTTTCCTTAAGCTTGGCGCGCTCTTCGGAGGTCAGCCCTGACGCATCATCGTTGGTGTTCTTGATTTTGGAGCGGCAAAACTCAAATAATTTTTCCAGCTTCTCCTCGGGTGTTGCAGCTCCTGTGATCGTCGCCGCGGCCGCAGTTTTGACCTCATCGCTTACCTTCATTCGCGATTTGTTCTCTTCATAAGTTCTCTTGCCATAATCCTGCCAATACTTCTCACCTTCAAGTTTTGTCTCTTTCGAATAATAGATGAGCATCCAGGGACGCACAGCATCCTCCGGCGGCATGCGTGGTTCCTCATGAAATGCCGGCACCTTGCTCATTGAGACACTGTAAGAACCGTCTTTCTCTTTTGTGAATGGAGAGGCTTCTCCATTAAAGGTCTGCGCCCGCATGCCATATTCAAAACCCGGCAGCGACAGTGGCTTGATGTAGTACTTGACGAGCTGAACGGGAACATCGCGTTGGAAGTAGAGACGAACATAGTTCGCCAGTACGTCGTTGCGAACTTCCTTCCAGCGATACTCGATTATTGCCCCGGGCTCAACTCCAGGCATTGCAAACGACTTCGCTTTGATCTTTCTTCCGTTTGACTTTTCTATGGTGCGCTCTAAAACATCTTCTTTCTTGAGCTCTACGATACTGCCGTCAGGCTTGATGGTGCGTGCCGCAACATCCTGGATTTTCCAGTTGCTCAAGAAAGGTATATCTATTTTGCTTTGCGATTCTCTACCTCGTTCACCAAAAACCTTGATTCGTATGTAGTGGCGTAAGACTGTCCGCGGCGTGCCGCCGTCAACTTCGTCGCTAAGCCGAACTTCCCAAAAGATTGCTTCAGCATCAGCATCTTTTTCAACGACGGGCGCTTTGAGCGCGAGATCAGCGGGGTCTATTGGTCGCCATTCGTCGCCGGCGAAAGCAGCGGCCGGC
This sequence comes from Pyrinomonadaceae bacterium, assembly GCA_041493085.1. GTDB lineage: Bacteria > Acidobacteriota > Blastocatellia > Pyrinomonadales > Pyrinomonadaceae > PSRF01. Next base: position 4,894 of record JBGPYG010000232.1, read on the forward strand.
AAAACCAGACCAAAACAGAGCAGGAACAACATCGGGAGAAAGAGACGAGGTATTGATCTCATATTAAACCTTCCGAGGTTAGGATTCCGGTGGACTCTGGGACAGAACTCTCGTCGACGGACTTACGCGTGAGCCTTACTTGTGAACGATGTCGCTCGGCAGTTGTACTACCTTGAGGCACTTCGGGCGGGATTCTAAACTAAGGGAAGAAGTGGCGCAAGCACTTGATGATGACAACAAAATGCTTACAAGGAGCCTTGTATTCAGTGCCGATTCGGCGACTAAGATGAGCTGCTTCCGCTCCGCACAAGGCGGCCAGCAGCCGGACTGCTATGCTATAATCACGCCGATTTCGCTGAACATTTTCCCAAAGTATGGCTACAGGTCAGCCGACCAGGAGGACAGACATAGTGGCTACCGAACTGAAACGAGCAACGACCCCTCTCGACCGGATTGAAGAGCTGCTGGGCGAAAACGCGCGGACGCTGCTCGACCACAAGTCAGAGACAATCTCCAAAGATCAGCTCAATCTGCCAGGCCCTGATTTCATTGATCGAGTCTGGACATATTCAGATCGTTCGCCGGCGGTTTTGCGTTCCCTGCAATCGCTTTTCGACAATGGTCGCCTCGCGGGCACCGGATATCTTTCGATTCTGCCGGTAGACCAGGGCATCGAGCATTCGGCGGGCGCATCGTTTGCCCCGAACCCGCAGTACTTCGATCCTGAAAACATCGTGAAGCTGGCAATCGAGGGTGGCTGCAATGCTGTGGCCTCGACGTTTGGCGTGCTGGGCGTCGTCGCGCGAAAGTATGCGCACAAGATTCCCTTCATCGTGAAGATCAATCACAACGAGTTATTAACGCTGCCGAATAAGTTTGACCAGATCTTGTTTGGCACCGTGAAAGAAGCTCATAACCTGGGCGCAGTAGCGGTCGGCGCGACCATCTACTTCGGCTCCGACGAGTCGACGCGACAGATAACCGAAGTCAGCGCGGCCTTCGCTCAGGCACATGAACTCGGCATGGCCACCATTCTTTGGTGTTACTTACGCAATTCAGGATTCAAGACCCCTGAAGGCGATATGCACGCTTCGGCTGATCTGACGGGCCAGGCAAATCACCTGGGAGTAACGATTCAGGCTGACATCATCAAACAAAAACTCCCGGAGCGAAATGGCGGCTACCCGGCAGTTGAGAAAGAACTCGGCAAGTCGTACGGCAAAACGAGCAAACTGGTTTACGAGAAACTCACCACCGGCAACCCAATCGATCTGGTTCGCTATCAAGTGGCCAATTGCTACATGGGGCGTTGTGGTTTGATCAACTCTGGCGGCGAGTCGAAAGGCGCGAGCGACCTGGCAGAAGCGGTGCGCACGGCGGTCATCAATAAGCGCGGCGGTGGCACTGGTCTCATCTCCGGTCGCAAAGCATTTCAGCGCCCCATGAGCGAGGGCGTCGAGCTGCTGAACGCGATTCAGGATGTTTATCTCAGCGAGGAGATCACTATCGCATAACCCAGGCTGTCAAATTCAGAATATCGAGGG
>JBGPYG010000417.1:0-3001 GCA_041493085.1 Pyrinomonadaceae bacterium
GTCCCGAGACCGCGGCGCAGCTCTGAAGCTCGCGCTCCATGACCGCCCAGAAGGCATCTTGCATCTCCACATCGAAAGCCTCTGTAAATGAATCTCCGAGCACGGCTATCCGCAGCGTGCCGGCAGGCTTTTCTTTTGTGTGTTCGCGGTCACGAAGTCCTGCAGAGTTGATCTTGATGTATTGCACGCCCTCGCGACGCCACCAGCCTTCGGCCCGCGGTCTGAGCGCGAAACCCACGTCAGGATCCGCGATATAAGGATTCAAATTTGTGAAGCCGGCAATGCGCAAGCCAACTTCGACTGAGGCGAGGGCGAAGACAAGGCTCGCGCCTACGAGCAATAGCTTAGAGGCCACACGCCTGAGCCAGTGCCGCTTATTGAGCTGTGTACTCCGCATAAGCCAGGCTGGTAGAGAACGCAAGTTTGTTTGAACAATCGGATCGATCTATTCACCGTTCCGATCACGGCGACAGGCTTACGAATGACTCGCCGCACTATAAACCAGGGTCGGGCCACTGGCAATCAAGGCTGGACTCTCTTTAAGGCTTTCTTACATAATCCTCAAGGCTGTTCCTAATCGAATCCGAACCGCCATTGCAAGGTTTTCGCCTCTGGAGGTGCACAACGTGTCCATTGCCGAACTCATTTATGATTGGAATAAAGCCGAGCCCACACTTCACAAACCCGATCGCCACATCGGATTTGACGACGAGACGCTGCGCGACGGTTTGCAATCGCCCTCGGTCAGCGAACCACCGGTTGAAAAAAAGATCGAACTACTGCATTTGATGGACGCGCTGGGCATCGACACGGCCGACATCGGTTTGCCGGGCGCGGGCGGCACACATGCGGCGGGTGTCGAGCTGATGGCCCGAGAGATTGCAGACAAGAAACTCAGGATTCGTCCCAACTGCGCCGCGCGCACGCACCGAAACGACATCATTCCCATTGTGGAAATCTCGCAGCGCGCCGGCATCCCCATCGAAGCCTGCACGTTCATCGGCTCTTCGCCGATTCGCTTCTACGCCGAAGGGTGGACGCTCGACAAACTTCTGGAAATGACCGAAGACGCCGTGACGTTCGCGGTGAAAGAAGGCTTGCCCGTGATGTTCGTGACCGAAGACACCACCCGCGCCCATCCGGAAACGATTCGCGCGCTGTACACGACGGCGATTCGCTGCGGGGCGCGGGCCGTTTGCGTCTGCGACACCGTCGGCCACGCCACGCCCGATGGCGCGCGCGAAGTGGTGAAGTTTGTGCGCGGAATAATTGACGAGCAGGGCGAAAAGGTCCGGCTTGATTGGCATGGGCATCAGGACCGCGGACTCGGAGTAATCAATTCAATTGCGGCCATCGAAGGCGGCGCCGATCAAATACACGGTTCGGCCCTCGGCATGGGAGAACGCGTCGGCAACACGCCGATGGATCAGTTGCTGGTAAATTTGAAACTGCTGGGCTGGATTGAAAACGATCTGGTACGCCTGCGTGAGTACTGCGACAAAGCCGCGGAAGCCTGCCACTGGACCATCCCGCTCAATTATCCGGTCTTCGGCCGCGACGCATTTCGCACCGCGACCGGCGTACATGCGGCCGCGGTGATCAAGAGCTACCGGAAGGGCGATACGGAACTTGCCGACCTGATTTACTCAGGCGTGCCCGCGGGACAGTTTGGCTTGAAGCAAGTCATCGAAGTTGGTCCGATGAGCGGCAAGTCAAACGTCACCTACTGGCTTGAAAGCCGCGGCCTGGAAGCCAGTGAAGATCGCGTGACGCGCATCTATGAGCGTGCGAAGCAGGCGTCGGCTGTTTTGAACGAAGACGAGTTGATGGCGTTGGTCGATTAGTGAGCAATAAGCTGTGAGCAGTAAGCAGTCAGGAATGAAGAGCGAGGTCTCCACTGCTTACTGCTAACGGCTCACTGTTACTCAGTTGATCGGAATCGTGATCGTGGCTGAACCGGCTTTACCGGCAGGGAAGCGTTTCTGTCGCGCGATGCGCAAGGCCGTCGCGTCACCGCCCGAAGCCTGAGTTACCCGTCCGTTCTCATCATAAGTAACTTGTACGGTGGCCCTCTTGCCTCCGGCCGGTGGTGATGACTGGGTCTTCGCGACGCTCGAGGTGACCGCAGCCGGCGTCGACTGTGCGGTGGCCGGGGCAGTTGCGGTTTCCTGCGCTTTAGCGCGAGCGCGCGCTTCTCGTGCGCGCTTGGCGGCCAGGTCAGCCGCCTCAGAAGTCGTCGAGGGTACGGCGCTTTCGCTCGCCGCCGGGGCGGCAGGCGTTTCATTCGCTGTCACTAGTTGCGTGGCTGGCTGGGAATTTTGTGCCGGCGCCGACTGGGCTGCGTTTGCCAGCTTCGCTGCTTTGCTGCGAGCGTACCATCCCCACGGCACCGCGATCACTCCGACGATTAAGGCAACGGCAGCGATCACTGCTCCTAATTTCCATGACCCAAACCGCGCCGAGCTGTCTGTGTGAGAGAAAAATGCTCCTATGTCCGGCAAATCGGGAACCGGAACTTTCAGAGGCGGCTTTTCGAATTTCTGGCTGACAGCCGGAATGCTTTGCGCCATATCTTCAGCAACGACGCTTGGCTGGACTGTTTTAGGTTCTTCGGCCTTAGGTTCTTCAACCTGTGCGTGATTGCCTTCGGGAAAAGGCTCGTCCGGCCTAATGCCTTCATCCATTCGACGCAAACCTTCCAGGACTACTGAAGTCCATGGCTGATTGATGGTTTGCTCTGGCGCTTCAAACGCGGGGCTGAAAGTGAATGAAGCGTTCGGCAGTGTCAGTGCATAGTAGACGGCTTCGATACCGCGGAGGATGCCAATCCTGGCGTGCACCACTGAACCGCATTGAAGATAGAAAAGTCCCGGGCCGATCGAGTAGAGAACTCTTAGCCTGCCGGTCTTGCGTTGGTTGCAGAAAAACTCGATTAGCTCGGCAAGCGAAAGATCGCTGAGCTCTCCAGTCAGTGCCATACGTGGTTCCTCTTCCGTTACAA
>JBGPYG010000106.1:0-9853 GCA_041493085.1 Pyrinomonadaceae bacterium
ACTCTTTCAACGGATCTACTACCGAACCAGTTGCCTGCCATCTGCCATCCCGCCAAACAAACTTGTCGGTGAAACGATAAGCGGCCTCGTGGTCCTGACCCTGCTGGTCTTTGATCTCAAGCCTTATGATTCCTGTCAGGGAAGCACGATCGCCGTTCAAACTTACTTTCAGATCCTCAAATTCCCAATGCTGAATCGCCGTGTCGCGCTCAATTGTTTTAAGGTACTCCGCTTTACCTTGAGCCCTTCCTTCAGTCGTGCCCACGTAATCGTCTGCCAAAATACGATTCAGTTTCTTTTTGTCCGCATTGATATTCGCTACGGTCCACTCGTCTTCCAGATTCTTGAGGTCGGCCAGCACTTTCTCCTCATCCGTTGGCGGCAGCGTCGTGTCCTCTGCGTCCGAATTGTCGTTGCTGTTTTCATTCCTATCCGCTGAGCCTGAATTAGAGTTTTCGCCGTTCAGGTTTGGATTGGAATTACTACGACGGACATTCGCGTTGGCATTGGTGGTGTTCGTGTTTGATGAAGCGCGAAGCATCCGGGGGACCAGGATCGCCCCCGCAATCCCCAGCCCGGCAACCAGTACCAACACGAAAACCAGCAGACCAAGAACCCACGGCCAGGTTTTTCGCTTGCTTTCCGCGCGGTAATCTGGAGGAACGTATGACCGGGGTGGTTGATAAGCGGGAACGGATTGCCCTGATGGTTCAGCGGCACCGCTCTCCCCGTTTCCCGGAGAGGGCATTACGAGTGTTGTCTCGTCAGGTGTATCGTCCGCAGGTGTATCTACGGTCACGAGTGGCGTTCCGTCGTCGATACAAAAACTCAGGTTTTGGTCGGTAAAGGTCTTCTTGCAAGTAGGGCAGCGCTTCACTTGTCAATTTCTCTTTCTAATTCCTGTGCATTAATTTTCCGGGACGCTCCCGATTCTATCTTTGTTGGCGCCTTCGGCGCGACCTTGCCTGTTCGGTCTTCACGCTCACGCGCGCTTTATCACGCGTGCTACCTCATGCCGCCCAGAATGAAACCAATTCCATAGAGCACGATTATCAGCGCCAGGATCGCAAAGTAGAGCCCGCCGGTAATAATCCCGCCGATGGCAAACGGCTTCCCCCCATACTTGGTTGGATTGTTCTTGATTTGTACGAGCGAGACGATGCCCAGGGCAACAGCGACCGGGCTCGTCACCAGGCCAAAGGAACAACACCATCCGAGAGTAATGCTCACGAGTCCCAAAACAAGCGACGTGACAGCGAGGCTCTGTTGCGGGGTGGAGGGCAATGGCGGCGGAGGTGGCGGCGTCCAGGCGGACTGGAGCGGTTGTGGCGCGCTGTATTGTGGCGTGCTGTATTGTGCCGGTGGGCTGTAACGCTCCGGCAGATCCAGCGTTGGTTGTTCAAAAGGGCTGACGCTTGGTGGCATGGCCGGCTTCACCAGCGTCGGCGGCGGCTCGTTTGGCGAAACCTCTACGTCGACCAACGACGTGCCGTCTTGCGTGCAGAAAGTCAGCCACTCATCGGTAAACTCCTGGTTGCATTTGGGACAACGCTTCATAAGTTCTCCGGGCAGAAGCCCGACCATTAGGGAGGGCTCCGAAACATAAGCCTGCTGAAGTACTAAGAAAGAGCCCTTCCTAACGGTCGGGCTTCCGCTTGATGTTCCCTACCGGCGGGATGCTTGCGCTCCCAGCGTTAAGCATTCAAACTAATTCGATCTGACTAAAGAAATACGCGATTTCGATAGCCGCGTTTTCATCGGAGTCAGAACCATGAACCGCGTTCTCTCCTAATGAACCGCCGAAGTCTTTGCGCAATGTTCCCTCGTCGGCCTTCGCCGGATCAGTGGCTCCCATCAAATCGCGCCACGCTTTCACCGCGCCTTCCTTTTCCAAAACCATAACTACGCAGGGAGCGCTCGACATGAATTCGGTTAAGCCGGCAAAGAATGGTCGCTCGCGATGCACTGCGTAGAAGCCTTCTGCTTCTCGCAAACTCATGTGCATCATTTTCAGCGCACGCAGCTTGAAACCAGCATCGTTGATGCGCTGTATGATGTTACCAGTGTGGCCCGCGCCTACTGCGTCGGGCTTGATGATTCCGAATGTAAGATTCCCCATCTGCTCTGTTGACTATCTCCTCTTCCTATATTGGCCGCGGATACACGCGGATAAACGCCGATATGAAAAACCGCAAACGCGAAAGCTGGCTACGAGTTTTTCTTTTCCTCGCCTGGCACTCTTGGCGCTCGGGCGGTTCACATTTTCAGTCCAGTTTCTGTTTGTTCTTATCCGCGAAAATCCGCGTTAATCTGCGGCTGAATTCTCAAGCCGCCGCGCGCGCGGCCAGCGCTTCCTTCATTCCAGTTCCAATATCCGCCGGCGACCTGACAACATGGATGCCTGCCTCTTCGAGGGCCTTCATTTTTTCGGCGGCAGTTCCCTTGCCTCCGGCGATGATCGCGCCGGCGTGTCCCATGCGACGCCCCGGCGGGGCTGTTTGTCCAGCGATGAAAGCCACGATTGGTTTGGTTACATTAGTCCTGGCAAACGCTGCCGCTTCTTCTTCCGCAGTGCCGCCAATTTCGCCGATCATCACAATTCCATCCGTCTCATCGTCGTCCTGGAACAGGCGCAACGCGTCAACGTGCGTTGTGCCGACAATCGGATCGCCGCCAATGCCGATAGCTGTTGACTGGCCCATCCCGAGCGCTGTTAGTTGTCCCACAGCTTCATAAGTCAACGTTCCGGAACGCGAGACCACGCCGACGCGTCCTTCGCGATGAATGTGGCCCGGCATGATTCCTATTTTGCATTTGCCCGGACTGATGATGCCAGGACAGTTTGGTCCAATCAGACGTGTCGCTTTGTCTTTCAGGTACTCCCTCACCTTCACCATATCCAAGGTTGGAATTCCCTCAGTGATGCAAACGACAACCGGAATGCCGGCGTCGGCGGCTTCCATGATCGCGTCGGCTGCAAACGCAGGCGGCACATAGATCACAGACGCATTCGCTCCGGCTTGCTTGACTGCGTCGGCGACGGTGTTGAAGACCGGAATATCTTCATGAGTGGTTCCACCTTTTCCCGGCGTTACGCCACCAACGACATTCGTTCCATACTCAACCATCTGCTTAGTATGAAACGAGCCCTCTTTGCCGGTAATGCCCTGGACAACCAGACGGGTCGACTTATCAACCAACACGCTCAATACATGGCTCCTTGTTTGAACTGAAAAAATGAGGGCGCAGTATAACACGCGCCAAAGTTTGTCTTAGAGTGTTCGGCTTAATCGGCAGTGGCCCAATTCTACGTCTTCTCTGTGTTACCTCTGTGCCCTCTGTGTCTCTGTGGTGAGTAAACGCCCGACAAGCACTTACCACAGAGACACAGAGGGCACAGAGCTTGCACAGAGAAATCGAATTTGAGACACCATGGCTTAATCACGTTAGTTCGAATTGTTGACCGTGCGCCGGAACTTCCACCGGCCAGTTAAATCGTTCGCGAATGTGTTGGGCCATTGCAGTCGCCGACCCTACTTCACCGTGCGTGACGAACACGCGACGTGGCGGCGCCGGCAAATCTTGCAGCCAACGAATCACTTCCTGCCAGTCGGCGTGCGCGGAGAAGCCACCAATTTTCTCGGTGTGGCAGCGTACCGGAACCCATTGCCCGAGAACCTTCACTTCTTTCTCACCGTCCGCCACCCGACGCCCGAGCGTCCCGGCTGCCTGGTAACCAACAAAAACAATCGTGGCATTCTCATCTGGCAAGACTCGCAAGGCATGATGCAGCACGCGGCCGCCGGTCATCATTCCCGAAGCGCTGATGATCACGCGCGCTCCGCGTTCCTGGTTTAGTCGCTTCGAATCTTCCCTCGTGGTGCTGGCAATCATCGAATGTGTGCGCATCGGGTTGGCATTGCCCGCAGACGCGGTCACGTATTCTTCATCGTGCTCTTCCCTGCGATTCGCATACACTTTTGTGGCCGCTGACGCCATCGGCGAATCAAGGATTACCGGCAGGACAGGCACGCGCTTCTCGTCTTCAAGTTCGCGAATCAGATAGAGGATCTCCTGCGCCCGCCCGACTGCGAACGCGGGAATCAAAATCTCGCTGTCATGCAGAGCGGCATTTTTGATCACACGCTCCAGCGCAATTTTTGGCTCTTCCGGATTATGCAGGCGATCGCCGTAGGTTGATTCGACAACCAGATACTCGCAGGCGGGAGGCGCTGCCGGATCGCGAATGATGGGCTGATCATACTTACCCAGGTCTCCCGAAAACAACACTCGTTGACTTTGGTGATCGTCCTCCATATGAACGAGCACCTGGCTCGATCCCAGAATGTGGCCCGCAATGCGAAACTCGGCGCTGATGTCTTTCACAATCCTGGTGAGCCGTCCGTCGTTCGGCACCACCTCGAGAAGTTTCAACGCTGCTTGCGCGTCTTCTTCGGTGTAAAGCGGGAGCGCCGGATTGTGACGCGTTACCTTGTGGCGATTGCGATAGTCGGCTTCTTCCTCCTGCAGGCGAGCTGAGTCAGGAAGCAGGATGCGCAAAAGTTCCGCTGTGCCGCGTGAACAATAGACCGGCCCACGGAAACCCTGCTTGACGAAGCGCGGAAGATAGCCGGTGTGATCGATGTGCGCGTGCGTGAGCAGCACCGCATCGACTGCCGCAGCCGGAAACGGTGCCGCCGCCCAATTCCGTTCGCGCAACGCTCGCGGACCCTGGAAGAGACCGCAATCAATCAGCACGCGCTGGTGGTTGGTTTCAATGAGATACTTTGAACCGGTGACGGTGCCCGCCGCGCCCCAGAATGTTAGGGTAGCCAAGAAACTCTCCGTTTAGTTTTCGGTGATTGCCGCGCTCGCCGGCCAATTCTCGGCCGCTGGGCGACGAACGCGCGGATGTCCAAAGAAAACGAGCAGCGCCGGTAGCAGTAAACCTAGATTACGCAGCGCTGTCTTCACGCCCAACTGACTGCCAATGAGCTTGCCAAAGCAACCACACTCAAGTGCCTCGCCGTGAAGAACGTAAACGTAATAGAGCGCAAAGGCGCTGAATCCAATTAAGAGCGCCGCGGACAGTAGCGCCCCGAGGCGCACTGTGCGCGGCAGCAGCAACAAGAGAGCAGTGACTAATTCAATCGAGATGACGCCAACCGTTGCCGGCCACATCCAGCGTTCGTAGTTGAAGTGCATTGTGCTCAGCAGCTCACCGACATTCTTCGCGAAGAAGCTTATGAACCAAAGCTTCGCCCCGGCAGTGAAGAGAAAGAGCGCCGCCAACCCAAAGCGGCAAATCTGAACTATGATTCGAAATAGTGTTTGACGTGTCATCCTGCATCTCTTTCACTGGGACCGCGGGCGTCTCGCCCGCCGAGCGCGCGTCAGCACGCTCTAATCTCTTCGTCCTGATATTGGCTTTTGCTCGCGCTACGCGCTCGCGGCGGGCGAGACGCCCGCGGTCCCAGCAAAGCCGACGTGCTTACACCTACGCCGCCAGCGCTACCACCTTCTCGGCGGCATCCCTCATCCCTTTGGCGACAGTGAAGTTCAAGCCTGACTCGAGAATCACGCGCTGGCCCTCTTCCACGTTTGTTCCTTCGAGGCGCACGACGACCGGAACCTGGATGCCCAGCTTCTTCACCGCTGCTACAACTCCGCGCGCAACCATGTCGCAGCGAACGATGCCGCCGAAGATGTTTATCAAAACCGCCTTGACGTTTTCGTCCGCCAGCAGAATGCGAAAGGCTGCTTCAACTCGTTCCTGCGAAGCGCCGCCGCCGACGTCGAGAAAGTTTGCCGGCTCGCCGCCCGCGAGTTTGATGATATCCATCGTCGCCATCGCCAGCCCCGCGCCGTTGACCATGCAGGCGATATTGCCATCCAGCTTGATGTAGTTGAGATCGAATTTAGACGCTTCTATTTCCAGCGGCTCTTCCTCGTTCAAATCGCGCAGATCGAGAAACTCTTTGTGACGAAACAAAGCGTTGTCATCAAAGTTGACCTTTGCATCGAGCGCTATCAGCCGGTTGTCCTTCGTCAAAAGGAAAGGATTGATCTCCATCAGCGAAGCGTCCATCTGCTCGTAAGCCGTATAGAGCGACTGCATGAACTTCACGGCCTGACCAATTAGATCGGAACCAATGCCCAGGCCGAAGGCCAGCTTGCGCGCCTGAAACGCGCGAAAACCAACCGCCGGATCCACTGTCTCCTTCAATATTTTTTCCGGCGTGTTTGCGGCAACTTCTTCGATATCCATGCCGCCAGCTTCGGAAGCCATGAAGACCGGCCGCCCCGACGCGCGATCAAGCACAATTCCCAGATAAAACTCTTTATCGATGGGCAGACCCTCTTCGATCAGGAGCACGCGCACCTCGCGGCCTTCAGGTCCAGTCTGGTGCGTGATCAGCTTCATGCCGAGTATCTGCCGCGCAATCTCTCGCGCTTCTTCCGGACTCTTAGCAAGCTTGACGCCGCCGCCCTTGCCGCGACCGCCCGCATGGATCTGCGCTTTGACAACCACCACCTCAGTTCCCAGTTCTTTTGCGGCCTGATACGCCTCTTCGGGCGAGCGGGCTACAATTCCGCGCGGCACAGGCACACCAAACTTTCGCAGCAGTTCCTTGCCCTGATACTCATGAATCTTCATTCTACAGCCTCGGCGATCGAAGACATCGATTCGCGAAAATGACTTGTTGATTGGAGCGCAAGGAGTTTAGCGGTACAAAAGAGATGACTGCAAGCGCCGAGTAAGCGCAGAATGCCCCCATCTTGTCAGATGTCTGCGCTGGAGGTTCCGTATGAGCGACGTAATAGTCACATCTCTTTCAAACTTGACGAACGAAGTTCGCTACGGCAGTGACCACACGCTCATCACAGACGAGCCCATTGAGGTCGGCGGTGAAGACGCCGGTCCCGATCCTTACACCTTGCTGCTCGCCGCACTTGGCAGTTGCATCTCAATGACCACTAAGCTTTATGCGAAACGAAAAGGCTGGCCGCTCGAACGCGTAACGGTGCGCTTGCGGCAGGAGCGAATTCATGGGAAGGATTGTGTGGAGTGCACCAACGCCGCAGAAGGATATGTCCAGCGCATTCAACGCACAGTTACGTTTGAAGGCAACCTTGATGAGGAGCAACACGCACGTCTGCAAGAGATCGCCCACAAGTGTCCCGTCCATAAGACGCTCACTTCACCAATTGTGATAACTGACCTACAGGAATAGGCGGCAGCGGATTTACGCGGATAAAGGCGGATCAGATCAGCAATAGATAAAACCTCAGGGACCTTTTTCAGATTCCTGTAATCCGCGCTAATCCGCGGCAAATAAAAAGGGCCTCCAATCAACCTTGATTGAAAGCCCTGCAAAACTGGTCGGGACGCCGAGATTCGAACTCGGGACCTCACCCACCCCAAGGGTGCGCGCTACCAGGCTGCGCCACGTCCCGCAAAAACCGCTCTTAGTATCTCCGCAAAAACTTTGTAACGCAAACTGTTAGTTTGCGCGTTTCTGTCAGCTTGCAGTCGCAAACTAACAGCTTGCGTTACAAGAACTGACGAAGCACTTCATCGCTTGGAGTTTTTTGAAGGCGCCGAATCAAGCAATGCCAGGAGTTCGCGCAATTCGGTGGAGACTCGTCGCAACGCCTTCCGATCTTCCGCGGTTCTTGCCGCTCCCGCAACTCTAGCGGTCTTAGACATCCCATCCGGCGCCGCACTTCCAGAAGTGCCTTCCTCAGAATATTCTCCGCCATCTTCCGATGACGCTACCTTGATTTTGCCCCCGGCTCGCAAGTCGTTTGCAAGTCGCTTCTTCGCTCCCGCAATCGTGTACTGGTCTTCGTAAAGCAACTCTTTGATTCGCAGCGCGATTTCTACATCCCGCTTGCGGTAAACGCGCTGGCCGGCGCGGTTCTTCTGGGGCGCCAGCATCGAAAACTCCGACTCCCAATAGCGCAGCACATGCGCCTGCACACCAGCGAGCGCGCATACCTCACCGATCTTGAAGAAGAGTTTTTCAGGTATGGCTACGGCAAGACGGCCCATGATCTAACACTCTCGACGAAATGTTCTTCCTGGCCAAAATTGCAGGATAGAAAGTTAAAGGAGACTAATGGCAAGTTTGCCAGAACCCGGCGAGCCGACATGTTACTGCCAGCGGTTTGGCGTGTCAATACTTACACTTAGCAACGCTAAGTTAAAACTGATTCTTAAAGGTATCGCTTAAGGGTACGAAATTCGATCTGCCTTCGATGTCCGCCGACCACAACGGCCTCAAATAAGAAACCAGTGTGCTAGACGGGCTTGGGTGGCCAAGCTATAATCCGCGTTCTACCCACTTCCATTGCCACTGTCCGGGAGGGTATTTCCAATAGTGACGACTTTATCTCCAGCGTCCCCAGCGTTCCCAACCGTTTTCCGCCTCGCCTCTCGACTCGACGACATTGGTTTTTCCGACATCGTTAATATTCGTAACCGGATAATGAAGCTGCGCTCAGAGGGAGCGACGGTCTACCAGTTTGAGGGCGGCGAGCCTTACATGGACACGCCTGATTTTGTTAAGGAAGCGATGGCGCGCGCGCTGGCTGAGAACAAAACTCGCTACGCTCCGTCGTCAGGCATAACGGAGCTGCGCGTGGCGATTGCCGACAAGCTGCGCACAAAAAACAACATCCCGGCGCAGCCAACTGACGTGATTGTTATGAGCGGTGGCATGCAGGGATTGTTTGGCGCGTTTCAATCTGTCGTTAACCCCGGCGACGAAGTTTTAGTCTTCTCGCCTTACTGGACACCCATCAAAGATCTACTCGCCTACTCTCAGGGTAGAACTATCCTCGTGCCGACAAGCGAAGCGCGTGAACACGGTTTCGAGAAAACACTTGCACGCTACTCAAGCGATCGAACCAGAGCTATCTACTACAACACGCCCCAGAATCCTACCGGAGTCGTCTTCACGCCTGAAGAGGCGCGAGCGGTTTCGCGTTTTGCGCAAGAGCGCGATCTGGTTGTGATTGCTGATGAAGCTTACGAGGATTTGGTTTATGACGGCGAGCATTTCTCCATTGCGTCTGTCGAAGGAATGTTTGAACGCACGATCAGCGTGTTCACGCTTTCGAAATCCTATGCGATGACCGGCTGGCGTCTGGGTTACACAGTTGCCGCTGAGCCATGGATGACCGGCTTGAGCAAAACCACACTCTATTCTTCCAACGGCGTTTCTACGCCAACGCAATGGGCCGCGCTGGCCGCCTTTACCACTGAATCGGACATGCTTGAGACCAATCGCGTCGCTTATCTTCAGCGGCGCGATTTACTTTTGGCGGGACTCAATGAGCTGGGTTTGGTTTGTGAAAAACCCGCAGGCGCCTTTTACGCGTTTCCCGATGTATCACGCGTCAGCCTGGACAGCCGTGAAGCCGCTGAGATACTGCTCGATCGCGCACAAGTTGCAACGGTTCCGGGCATCGTCTTCGGCGAACACGGTGAGGGTCACCTGCGTTTTTCTTTCTCTACGTCAATCGAAACCATCGAAGCCGGCCTCGATTCACTTCGTCGCAACCTGTGAGACAGAAATCAGAACCGAGAGCGGACCGGGGTCCCCGCGCGGGCAGCCCGCGTGGGGTGGTGGTTGCGACCGGCCCGCCTACTCAACTGGAAACAACGAGAAAAGAATAGGATTCGGAGCATGGCGACCGGCGTGTTGAGATAGCTACGGTATTGAACGGCAGGCGCAGTATTTGACTTAAGTGTTTAGCCGGTCGCTACCGCTCTCGGTTCTGATTTCTGTCTCACAGGTTGCGACGAAGTGAATCGAGGCCGGCTTCGATGGTTTCGATTGACGTA
>JBGPYG010000423.1:0-2826 GCA_041493085.1 Pyrinomonadaceae bacterium
CAGCTCAAAAGTCTCATTGTTTTCAAGGAACGTTTTCACGACGTCTTCGTTTTCCTCGAGCTCAACCGAACAAGTCGAATAGACTAGCCGGCCTCCCCGTTTGACTGCTCGCGCGGCATTGAAAAGAAGTTGCTGCTGGCGCCCGGACAAATCCTGTATGTCAGCGGGTGAGATGCGCCCACGGATTTCGGGGTTGCGCCTCAGAGTGCCCGTGCCGGAACACGGAGCATCAACGAGAACGCGGTCAAAAGAGCTTTCAACCAACGGCAGAGGCTGTAAACCGTCGAGCGCCAGGGCGTGAATGCTTCCTAATCCGTGCGATTTAGCTGTGGAAACGACTGTCCTAAGGCGGTGCTCATGCACATCCGCAGCAACTATCGTGGCGGAATCCCGAGCGAGGTCGGCAATTTGGGTTGTCTTACTGCCAGGCGCGGCACACAGGTCCAACACTCGCTGGCCCGGTCGCACATCCAGCACTTGAGCCACCAGTTGCGATGCTTCGTCCTGCAGATAGACCTGCCCGTCGGCCACCAGCTCTGCCAGCAAACTCCCGGCGCCCGTTACTCGCCATGCGCCCTTGGCGATTTTTGAAGGAACCAACTCCGCTCCGGCTTCCCGCAAACGCTCGCACACGTCCGCTTCCTGCGCGCGATTCCTTACAACACGAAATGCGACAGGCGCCGGCTCGTTATTGGCCCGCGCGAAGGCTTCAGCTTCTTCGGCTCCGAATGCTTGTGTCCAGCGTTCAATCAACCAGGCAGGATGTGAAGTCGAGACGGCAACTTGCTCTATCGGATCCGCGATCAACTTCGCCGGATCGGCGTCAGGCTCACGCGTCGCCCGCCGCAGCACAGCGTTGACAAGACTACCGGCTGAGCGTAGCCGCGCGAAATGAGCCAGCTTGACTGACTCATTGACGGCAGCGGAGGGAGGAACGCGAGAGAGAAAACGCAATTGATAAACTCCGAGCCGGAGTACAACACGAACGGCTGGATCGAGCTGGGTGACTTTGCGATTGGCGTAGCACTCAATGAGGCGGTCCAGCCATAGCTGCCGGCGCAGCACGCCCATCACCAACTCATGGCAGAGAGCCCGATCCTGCGGTTTCAGTTCCTCTTCTCTCGAGGCCAACAGAAGCGAAGCGTAAGCGCCGTCTTCCACGCGCAGCAGGATTTCAAATGCTGCCAAACGCGCCGGCGAAACAGAATTAGACTTCACCAAAGCGATCGCCAATCTTCAGGTGTGTTCCGTTGAGGAAATCTCTCACGCTCATACGGCGTCGGGCTTCCGGCTGTACTTCAATTATCCGGAGCGCTGTCTCATCGCCGCACTTCACGACGAGATCATCACCATGTGCGGCTATTACTTCTCCCCCTCGCGCGCCAGACGATGCCGTCTCAGTCACCTCGGCTTTCCAGATGATCAGCCGGTGCGAATTGTGATGGGTGTACGCATTGGGCCAGGGTTGAAAGCCTCTAACGCAGCGTTTGATCACTACTGCCGGGTTCGACCAATTAATAGCCCCGTCTGTTTTTCGCAATAGAGGCGCGAAGGTGGCGTCTCGATCGTGTTGGGGCCGCGGCGTTATTACGTCAAGCTGTTCCAGAGTTTCCCCCAACAGGTCCGCACCGATGATGGCCAGGCGCTGCATTAACTCCGGCGTAGTGTCTGCTTCGCCGATTGTTGTTTCGCGCTGTAATAGAATCGGACCGGAATCAAGTTCCTCTTCGATGAACATCGTGGTCACGCCAGTTTTTGCTTCGCCGTTCACGATTGCCCAATTGGCTGGAGCAGCGCCGCGATAGAGCGGCAGTAAAGAGAAATGCACGTTGATGCAACCCCGGCGCGGGGCGCGCAGAAACTCCGCCGGCAGAATGCGTCCGTAAGCGACAACGACCGCAACATCAGCGTCGTACGATGCAAACAGATCTTTCGCTTGCGCGATTTTGATCTTCTGAGGCTGTTCGACCGGCAGACCGTGTGCAAGTGCGAAATCTTTGATTGGCGGCGAATGCATGCGATCGCCACGACCGGCGGGCTTGTCAGGTTGAGTCCAGACCGCAGCGATGTCGTGCCCATCCTGCACCAGGCGCCCGAGCGCTGGCACTGCTGCCCCGGGCGTACCCATGAAAACTATTCGCATGTTGACTGGCTTACCAGCGAAGAGCGGGGGCGAGCCCGCCTGCCTAACCCTGGGCTGCTCATGCTTGCCGGTTACCCCAAATGAAAGGCCTTCAAGCCTGAGAAAACCAACAAATCACAAAGTCTCAAAGGTCAGGAAGGTGGGCTTGCCCCCGCCTCCCGTCCGTTAGTAACTTAGCTTGCGGCCCGCTTCTCAGCCTTCGCACTGGTGGTGGCCCCTACCTTCTCCGCTGAAACCTTCGCCTGCATGAACAGCAAAAGATAATCGCGGCCGCCAGCCTTCGAATCGGTGCCCGACATGTTGAAGCCGCCGAAGGGATGAACACCCACCAGCGCGCCGGTGCACTTGCGATTGAGATAGAGGTTGCCCACATGAAACTCGCGCCGCGCTCTCTCGAGCTTTGCTTCATCGGCACTATAAACGGCGCCGGTCAAACCGTATTGAGTGTCGTTGGCAATCTTCAAGGCGTCGTCGTAGTCCTGCGCCTTTATCACCGCGAGCACTGGTCCGAATATTTCTTCCTGTTCGATCGTGGCGCCCGGTTTCACGTCAGCAATGACAGTCGGCTCGATGAAGAAACCCTGTTCGCCGTCGGAACCACCACCACTCACAACTCTGCCGCCTTCGCTCTTGCCCTTCTCGATGTACTCGTTAATCGTCTTGAATGCTTTCTCATTGATGAC
>JBGPYG010000313.1:0-5212 GCA_041493085.1 Pyrinomonadaceae bacterium
AAGATATCCCGATCTGCCGCGAAAAGCCCGGGAGACAGCAATTCTGCAGGAGTATCCAGCGGTCTTTATCTATGGCATTGGCTGGGTACTCAAAGACGGGTACCCCCATGAGATGCGAGCGGCGGATTACGATGACTGGGTAACCGAGACCAGTTCCGATAACGGCAGCAAGTTTCACGGACTAAATGGCGACATTCTCGTTTGGAATCCGGTGACGAAGCGCCGCCACGAATTGACCTCAATGGGTATACGCGTAAATGCCGAGACACTCAAACAGCAACTGGAGATCACGGGCCAACTTGATTTTCTCAAGTTGCCCTATCACCAGGCAGTGCTGAATAACGAAGTGCCGCTAAGCATTGGGGGAGGCATTGGACAATCGCGTACCGTGATGCTCTTGCTTCGGAAAGCACATCTCGGCGAAGTCAGCGTGACCGTTTGGCCGAAGAGACTGAAAGAAATTTGCCGGGAAAAGAATATTCACGTGCTGGAGTAGCAGCTTCTGTTCTCATGATCAACTGGGTGGCCCCAACTCTTTCTACCGAAGGTAAACAGTTCGGCGTCCCGGGCTCGTTATGACTGACTCAAACGAGCCGACCATCCTCTGCGTTGCCAGTTTCTTCAAGGGCAACGATTTCATCCGCGAGTGTCAGCGGCAGGGCGCGCGCGTTGTGCTGCTAACGAGAGAAAAGCTGCTCGAGAAAGAATGGGCGCGTGAGTCGCTCGCCGATCTCGTCGCCATTCCGGGGAAGACGAGTGTTCAGTCTTACCTTACGGCCGCGATCCACGTCGCGCGGCACCGGCGAGTGTCATGCGTGGTGGCGCTCGAAGAGTATGACATCGTCACCGCGGCGCACATCCGCGAGCACCTGTGTGTGCCCGGCATGGGCGCTACCACCGCGCGCTGCTTCCAGGACAAACTGGCAATGCGTGCCAGGGCCCGCGATGTAGGCATTCCGCAAGCGGAGTTTGTCCCTTTGCTCAACCACCAGGCGATTGATGAGTTCATGAAGCGAACCCCCGCGCCGTGGATGCTGAAACCTCGCATTAGCGCATCCGCGATGGGGATCAAGAGACTGCACGAACCCGAAATGGTGTGGAGCGCAATCGCCGAACTTGATGCGCGAGAAGCGTTCCACGAAAACTCTGCTTTTCATCTGCTTGAACACTACATTCCCGGCGATGTCTATCACGTCGATTCGTTGGTTGAGGGAGGGAAGATACTCTTCGCCAGCGTCGAGCGTTACGGCGCGCCACCGTTCGAGGTTGCGCACTTTGGCGGAGTCACGATCTCGCACACCGTGAAGCGCGGTTCGCAAGCACAGCGGGCTCTGCTCGCGCTGAACAAAAAGTTGCTGCACGGTTTCGGTTTCGAGCGCGGTGTGACGCACGCCGAATTCATCCGCCCTGCGGATTACCAGGAGCTGGGGAAACCTGTCCGCACTGTTCCTGCTCCTGAGTTTGGGATGGCAGGAAAGGTCTCCCGCGCAAAGATTTCAAAATCTGGAAGAGCCCTTGCTCCCGCTGCGAAGAGCGCTCAATTTTATTTTCTCGAAGTGGCGGCACGCGTCGGGGGTGCCTACACAGCAGAGACGATCGCAGCGGCGAGTGGCATTAATCCCTGGCGCGAGTGGGCCAGAATCGAACTCGCCACGCCCGAGCGGCCCTACATTCTGCCACCGGTTCGCCAGGAGTATGGCGGCATTGCTGTTTCGCTGGCACGTCAGAAACATCCCTCTACTTCCAGCTATACCGATCCCGAGATCGTATATCGTGTAAGCAAGCCCTGGCATGTCGGCCTCATCGTGCGCTCGCCTGACTATGAGCGAGTGATAGGTTTGCTGGCGCAGTACACACGCCGTTTCACTGAGGACTTCACCGCCGTTGCTCCGCCAGAAGAAACACCGGAGCAACACCTATGAACCGCGCTGCAAGAACTCTAGGATCGCCTGACAACAGTCTGGATGTGACCGAAGGCGGATTCACACTATGATCTCAACTGCGATGCTCAAACCTGCGAGTCAGCTCGCCGAGCCGGGAGAACATCTCATTGCCTCCATTCGAGGATCTCTCCCTGGTCCTACTCTGCTAATCCTCGGGGGCATTCACGGAAACGAGCCGGCTGGCGTGCTCGCTGCCTACAGCCTGCTGCGGCGCATGCAAGAGCGAAGAGCTGATTTGCGTGGCGAGGTAGTGCTGCTTCGAGGAAACACACGGGCGCTGGAGCGAAAAGTTCGCTACATCGATGCCGATCTGAATCGGCAATGGACGGCTGACAACGCTAGGATAAGCGAGTCAGGGAAGGGTGGTCTCCCGGAGATGTCGGAGCTTCTTGAGCAGCGCGAATTGCTTGTGGCCATAAAAGAAGTGGTCAGCCGGGCTCGAGGCGATGTTTACTTCCTCGATTTGCATACCACCTCGGCGCCGGGAAAGCCATTTGCGACCGTCGGCGACACCCTCCGCAACCGCCGCTTTGCGCTGAATTTTCCCGTTACGATTGTTCTGGGGCTGGAGGAACAGATTGATGGAACTCTGCTCGAATGCATCAACAATCTGGGTGCGATAACCATGGGCTTCGAGGCCGGACAGCATGAGGCTAATACTTCTGTAGACCATCATGAGGCAGTAGTTTGGAGCGCCACCGTAGCAACAGGAAACTTTCGGCGCGAGGATCTGGCTGAGCTCGATCAATGTCACTACCTGCTCGAGCGCGCAGGCGGCGGGAGGCGAGTGGTTGAGGTACGCCACCGTCATGTGATCGGGCCAGAGGATGGCTTCCAGATGGAACCGGGCTTTAGGAATTTTCAGCCGGTACGGCGCGGGCAGGTTCTGGCAAGAGATCGGACGGGTGAGATCACAGCCCGCGAAACAGGTCTCATCCTGCTACCGCTGTATCAAACTCTGGGTGATGATGGCTTTTTCCTTGGCCGTGAAGTTAAGCAGTTCTGGCTTAGTTTGTCAGCATTGCTCCGCAAGCTGAGGGTTGGTCATTACATCCATCTTCTTCCTGGAGTTCGCCGCGATCCACTTAACGAAGACTTCTTGATTATCAACACGCGTATTGCCCGGATTCTGCCACTACAGATCTTTCACTTGTTGGGGCTCCGTAGACGGCGCTGGATTGACAACTATCTGGTAGTAAGCCGACGCGCTTATGACCTGGCAGGACCGACGAAGCTCATTCTCTAACGCAGAACTGAAGGAACTATCGCAACCATGGTGAGTGGGCGCACAGTGCAGTTCAAGAACTATAGAAAGATAGACCAGACGCATGAGTAATAAAGCGACAAGCAGCCAGGGACACTTGCCGTCAGGGCTTACTGCGCACCGAGATGGCGACGTTGTGTTGCGTGACGGTTCCACCGTCCGAATTCGCGTAATGCGTCCGGCTGACGAACCGAGCCTGCTCGGCTTACTTCAGTCGCTGTCTGAAGAATCGCGCTGGCTGCGATTTTACTCTTCGGCAAGTGGTTCTGCTCTCGCCGCTGAGGCGCACCGGGAAGCCAACCTCGATCGCACCTTCGGACTGCTTGCATTCAGCGGCGCTGAAGAACGCGTCGTCGGCCATGCCTTCTATGCCGTCATCGATGAACATCGCGCGGAGGTTGCTTTTACGATTGCGAACGAATTTCAGGCACGTGGGCTTGGCACGATGTTGCTCGGTCAACTGGCCGAGGTTGCGGCAGCCAACGGAATTCAGGTGTTTGAAGCTGAGGTGGTGGCTGCAAACCACGCGATGCTCCACGTATTCAGAGCCTCAGGCTTTCCCATTGAGGTGGACGCAACCGCGGGCCAGCTTCACGTGAGCTTCCCGACTTCTTTCAGTGCAGAGGCAATCCAACGCTTTGAGCAGCGCGAGACGATCGCCGCCGTCAACGCCTTAAAGCTCTTCTTCAATCCCCGCGCCGTGGCAGTAATTGGCGCCTCCCGCCAACGTGGAACTATCGGCGGCGAGATATTTCATAACTTGTTGAATTATGGATTCAACGGGCCGGTTTATCCGGTTAATCCCAACGCCGAGGTCATTCAATGTGTTCCTGCTTACCCGTCAGTCGAAGCGATTGCTGGCCCGGTTGATCTGGCCCTCATCATTGTTCCTGCGGCGCGGGTTGTTGAAGTCGCAACTGCGTGCGGACGCAAAGGCGTCAAGGCGCTGGTAGTCATCTCGGCGGGGTTTTCCGAAACGGGAAACGAAGGACAAGAACGTCAGGCTGAGTTGCTTCGAGTTTGCCGTGCCGCCGGCATGCGTTTGATTGGGCCAAATTGCATGGGCATTGCTAACACCGATCCCGCAGTGCTGCTTGACGCGACGTTCGCGCCGGCCGTGCCACCTCCGGGGCGCGTTGGATTTTCTTCGCAGAGCGGCGCGTTGGGGCTAGCCATCATCGAATATGCAAACTCGCTCGGACTTGGCATTTCTACTTTTGTATCGGTCGGCAACAAAGCAGACATCTCGGGAAACGATCTGCTGCGTTACTGGGAATCCGACAACGGCACCGATGTGATCCTGCTCTACCTTGAGTCATTCGGTAACCCGAAAAAGTTTTCCCAGATTGCGCGCAGGGTTGGCCGCAAGAAGCCGATTGTCGTGGTGAAGAGCGGGCGCTCTGCCGCCGGTGCGCGGGCCACTTCGTCACACACCGGCGCGCTCATCGCCGCTTCGGATGTCACGGTCGACGCGCTCTTTCGTCAGGCAGGCGTCATTCGCACGGACACGCTCGCAGAGTTGTTTGACGTAGCCTCGCTGCTCGTGAATCAGCCACTGCCCCGAGGGCACCGCGTGGGTATCATTACGAATGCCGGTGGACCGGCAATTCTGTGCGCCGATGCTTGTGAAGCCAGGGGGCTGGAGGTTCCTGTGTTAAGCGAAAGCAGTCAGGAAAAACTGCGCTCGTTTCTGCTACCGGGAGCTAGTGCGAGTAATCCGGTCGATATGATCGCGTCAGCGTCGGCTGATGACTATCACAGAGCTATTGAGATAGTGGCCGCAGACAATAATGTAGACGCCCTGATTGTGATCTTCACTCCGCCTCTGGTCACCCGCGCCGGCGATGTGGCGCGTGCAATCGTCGCTGCCGTTCGGCCATTGAACAGAAGCAAGCCGGTAATGACCGTGTTCCTCTCGGCGCGAGGAACACCGGAAGAGTTGCGGTCGGCAGACGCGAATATTCCGTCTTACGCATTCCCCGAAACTGCGGCAATTGCTCTGGCG
>JBGPYG010000237.1:0-6404 GCA_041493085.1 Pyrinomonadaceae bacterium
CATAAACTGCTGATTGTTGATGATGAGACTGCAAATCTGCGGCTGCTCGAGCGGCTGTTTTCCAAAGACTTCCAGTGTCTGACTGCTTCCTCGGGCCTGGCGGCGATTCGGCTTCTCGAGCAACACGACGTCGCGATTCTGATTTCGGATCAACGCATGCCGGAGATGACCGGCATTGAGTTGTTAAAGCGGACTGCCCGAATACGGCCACACATGGTGCGTATTCTGCTGACCGGTTACACCGACGTGGAAGCGCTTGTCGAAGCTATTAATTCAGGCCTGGTTTACATGTACATCACCAAGCCCTGGAACAACGACGATCTGAAACTCAGAGTCAATCGCGCTTGCGAGCACTACGAACAGAACAAGAATCGTCAAGCACTGTCCGGGGCTAACCAGCGCCTGCTCCTGAGGCTGACGGAGATAAAGCTGTGCATCGTGACCGCGTTAACCGAGATGTTGAGAATCAGAGACAAGCATGCGTATGGCCATGCCCTCAGAGTACGCAACTACGCGATGATGATTGCCGCAAAGATTGGTGTAAGCGAGGAACAAGAAGAGGAGCTGTCGATGGCGGCTTTGTTACACGACCTCGGCCGCATCGATATTTTCCGCAGCGGTGCGGCGAGTATGCGCGTGTCTCCAGTTGAGCAGACAGTTCAAGCGTATTCTGAGTGTGAAGCAAGACTATTGCACGCGATTCCGGAACTCGCAAATGTGGCGGAGATAGTCAGTCGCCATCGTGAGAACTATGACGGCACCGGCTCGCCACGGGGATTAAGGGCGGAGCAAATACCGCTCCTCGGTCGCATCCTCCGACTTGCCGACGAATACGATCAGATGGTTCTTCCCAAAGCCTCGGCGCCCATGACTCATGATGAGGCGATGAGGTTTCTGACTCAGCGTTCGGGGAAACAGTTTGACCCGCGGGTTATTGAAGTCTTGTCGCAGCTCTCTCCCGAAGAACTGGGCAAACAGCAGCATCCGATCACGACCTCCGGCGAATACCGTCGCCTGAGGCACGACAACTTTGAGGCTGCCTATGTGGACGCGGCGCTCTGATAGAGCGGTATAGTTTTCCGAGCAAAGCAGCGCCGGTACACGCACGTTGGTAATCAAGTTTTAGCTCGCGGGGCTTAGGCGCAACGCCATTCCTTTCGAGAACAAAGAAAAGAAACCTCATCGAATACCCGTTGTAGCTAACTCGTTAATCCTGGCTCCTCAGCTATTCAAAAAACGATTTCTTCGCCGGCTACGAAGTGGCGCCATGGGCGCGCGAACCATATGACTCGCATTTGGAAGCGAGCGAAAATAGAATGATTCTCTGGCATACCAGAGGCTCCGTCCGTGAGGAGAGCGTCTTTCAGCGACCACTTAGTCGAGATAACATTTCAAATTCGCTATGTTAATGCGCCGTTTGGATCCCATGCTTTCGCGCGGAAATCTTCAGCTGTCGAGGCAGTCATTGGAAAGTTGAACGTCTGCGGATAGGGGAAGTCCTACCGTGGGGGACCGGTCGACGAATGCCGAAGGCGTTAGATAACCTGGCCCGGCGTAACACAATGGGAGCATCGACATTCTCCAAAAACTTCTTAGAGCCCGGAAAGCGTTCGACAGCACAATCAAGCAGACATACCGCTCCAACGCGTTCTTGTATCCAATCCCATCCGGGTAAGAACGTGTAGCACCGGCTGTGATGAAAATCTAAATCGGGCGTGTTACGCCGGGCCAAGGTTATCTAACGCCTTTGGCTGATGGACAGTGCAATAGGGGAATGATGCCTTCACAGCAGTTCGTCAGGGCTTTGGAATCACTACTGGCGTGTCATCGTCTTCCGGTTCTTCACCTTCATCGACCAGGATCTTCTGCGTAACCGGGGCCACTCGCAATCTCGTATTTAGGTCTTTGTAGGCTTCCCTCACCTGTGCTATGTCGCAGGCAGTTGGTCCTTCCGGTCCATTCAAACCCTGATTCATCACGGTGCTGTGATCTTTGCAGGAATAGCAATCGACTAAGCCAAAGCCGTGGCCAAGCTCATGTGACGATAAATGCGTCAGTGACCTGGGATCAGTGACTAGAGGGTCTATACGGATTTCCGCAAACTTCGTTATTTGAGCACGGTCCACTTTATACGAGATCACCTCGGCAGCATGACGCGTCTTCTTATTGAAAACCGCACCGCGCATTATCGTCAGGCAATTTTCACAACGGACTGGCGCCGAAGTCGTTCCTTCGTAATTAAGTGTTACTCCGGATCCAGTTTGTGTAGATACGGCATCCCATTGCTGCAAAGCCAAAAGCAGGTAGGGAATTTCTTCGTGCTTGAAATTCGCTTCCAGAATATAGACGTTTACCCGAGTTCGGGGCGCCCAGGTCCAGAGGCCGAAAGCCGGCGCTTGCACATTTACCTTGCAGGCGGGCGAACTGGTTGATTGCCCTGTAGCCACGCCAATAAGCAATATTGAAGTGAAGATAAGACCAATCATGTTTCGTTTCATTCTGATCCTCCGTTATGGAGAACTATCGCGTCAGTAGATTTGAAGCTGTCACTTTTTGGGCGGCTAGGTTATATGCGATCCGTCTCTGCACCATGTAGACCTCGCGCACCACTTCCAGGTCGCAGTTGGATGGCGAGATCAATCCGTTGTCCCGATTGATGCCGGGAAAGCCATTCATGATCGTCTGTTTTCCCTTGCAAGTGGTGCAATCCGAGAGACCCATGCCATGTCCCAACTCATGCGCCAAAAATCCTTGCAGCGCCTGTGGCTTGGTAGTGGCAAAGTCGAACTGGATCCAGGCGGAGACCAGCAATCCGCCATTATCCGATGCCAGGGGATAAAAATAGGCGTAGTGCTTGTGATTGTTCTTGTAAACTTCCCCCCTCGTAATCGTCAGGCATCCCTGACAACTTGTTAGGCCATCAGTCTCGCCGGCGTAAGAAAACGTCACTCCGGCTCCGACCTTGTTTGATGCCTGCGTCCAGGTGGTCATCGTGCTGAGCAAAGCTTCCTGCTGCTCGGGGGTAAAGGTATTCCTGGTGAAGTAAACCTTTACAGCCGCCTCCTGTGGCCAGGAATAAAAACTAACAGGCGGCGCGTTGCGGTTTGTTTTGCAGACCGGCGAAGTATCCTGCGCTTTAACAGCGGCGATTGGAGTTAGCAGAACTAGAACAAACATTGTCAAAAAGAGTTTCATGAACGTGGCCTTTCAGCGGAAAATTAGCGGAGTCTGGGAATGGATTAATTGGCGGGAGGCGGGTCGTTTATTTCGATGATAGTGACTTTGCTGGCGAAGCGTTTGTAGTCGTAGTACCTGACCTTGATGCGGTAATGGACGTCAAATTCGGGAAACCGCAAAACGTCGTCAGCCTCGGTGCGGGTTGGAAAACACAGCTTGCCGCTAACAGCTTCGCGCCAGGTTTCGAAAAGCGGGAACCGCTGTTTTCCGTGGGGCTCAACAATTCCTCTGACCCTGACAATCTGAAAACTATTAGCGTCCACCCAAACGCATCCGACGAAAAAACGCTCTTTCATACGGTGGGGGTTTGGCGCCTGAATGGGAGCAACATCGATAACGAAAACCTCCCGCGATCCCGACATCTCGCTTCCTGCATAAGTCAGCCGGTATTTGGAGGTTTCAGTTATGTCAATTCCGAGTAGTTGTGCTCCTGCCAGATCCTGAATGTCCTCTTTAGTGATCCTCATTTGCCGGATGGTGGAGTGCGGGTGATAGAGCACGCGCTCAATTCGATTTCCCTTGTCGTCAAACAGGAACTGCGAATTGCGAATATATTCACCACTGACCTCGCCGTTTGGTCCGATGGTTTGCAGCACCACGTCGCGCTTGAACGTGTGTTGGTTCAAAGCCTCACGCACCTGAGCTTCAGCTTTGGCGAAGGCGGCAAGAATGAGCTGAGGTGTTGGCGGCATGGGTGGTGGCTCGGAATCCAGCACCGATCGCCCAGCAATTGGCTGAGCTCCGGAAACTCTTAGCGATCCGATTGCGCTCTGTTGGGCCATCGGCGTCTGCAGGCATGAAATTACAAAGAAGAGAGCTCCGAGCAGCTGCATGAATCTGTGCGTAGCTTGAGACATCGTTGGGATCCTTTTTTCAGGTGGGAGCAGAGAGTTGGGCGGCGCAGGATTAGTCAGTGTCGCCGTAGACTTGGTTGGAAGGCTGTGGGGCGAATTGGACGGGAGTAACGTGTAGCACCTGTACTCCCTCGCCCCACCAGGAGCACGTTATGCAGTTAAATCGCGCTGCACGCACAGCACTCGGCATGAGCTATGCCACAGCACAAAGCAACAACGCGTGACTAAATTTTTCGTTTTTCGCTTGAGCGTTGAAAGGTGGACGGATGTTGAATGGCACAGGTCGTGCGGTTAAGCGTCAGCGGCCCACGCTCGTGCCTTGCAATGTCGCCGAGAACTCTTTGTTTCCAGAAAAATCCAGATAGAGAACACGTGCCATGAAACCACTCAGAGAGCCCGGAATTTACTTAGCACCTGATGGAAAGAAGTTTGTCGCCAGCACGCTGCGACGAACTACATCCGATGGTGGACGTATTCTTTCGCGCATTGGTAGCGAATTGCGTTGCTTTCTTTTTAGTCGTTATCACTGGGCCTTTCATGGCGTTCCGGATCATGAAGTCGCTGCCGGTGAGAATTTACTGTCGCTCAAGCAGCCTTCCGGCTGGCAGGTCGATCAGTTGATCGACACAGGCGCGACCGCCGGCGCCCATTGACTTACTCTGACGCGAATATGCTCCGTCCGTAAGGGCAACGCTTAAACACACCCAGTTATCTTTTCTTCCCCAGGTCTTCCCGATCCGGTCCCATTTTGCGTCGAATGGTTCGCGGGCGGAGGAGCCAAGCTCAATGACGGAGAATAGAACTGAAACCAGGTTTGACATATGCCGTACCGCGCGCTGGCAAGGTTCGGCAGCCACCTCATAAGCCCTGGACATAGTAATGCAACAGAAAAATCCCAAGGGTTCTCATGACACTCTCGAAGCGCGACCTTCGGCCCCTCCCAGGTGGCATCGCGTCTATTACCTTTTAGCTGCTTTCGATGTGCTGGTCGTCTTGCTGGGTCTTTTTCTTACTCATCAGATACACAGAATTTACGATCATTCCCTTGAGGTAAATCAGCAGTGGGTCGAGCAACGCAACCGGATCGCTGATCTGAGCACAGTGGCTGGTGCTGTTGATGCCCCGGGAAATGATGTTTTCGATTCCCACGACGTGGAGCGCGAGTCTGCCAGGATGCAGACAGCGCTGCGGGTTTTCAACGAGCGGATGGCAGTGATGGAGAAAGAGTTACTCGCTCAAGTTGAAACAAGAGACGGGAGTGATGCAGCGATCCAACCGACCCTCGACAAACTTCCCAGGGATTTGGCGGCAATCAAGATTGCTATGGCGGGGATGACCAATGAAGCCGAACTAATCTTTTCCTACTTCCAAAAGGATCAACCAGAGATGGCTGGAAGGCGTATGGCGACAATGGATCGGAAGTATGCCCATGTGTCCGCGTCCCTCTCTCAGTTGCGTGAGCATATCAGCGAGATCCAGGAGAAACTCTTCAAGAAAGAGATACAGTCAGTTGATTCTCTCAGCAAGTTTGAGTACCTACTCGCCTCATTCATTCTTCTGATGGTCTGCGGAGCCGTAGTCTATGGCTACAAGATCAAAAATCAGATTGAATCCGGAGCGCGCGAAAAAGAAGGCTTCCTGGAAGAGTTACAGGCGGAAATAATCGAGCGCAAAGAGATCGAGTCAGCTTTGCGCGAAAGTGAAGAAAGACACCGCGACCTGTTTGAGAACGCCAACGACATAATCTACACACACGATCTTGCGGGTAATTACACCTCAGTCAACAAGGTCTGCGAGAAGGCTACAGGCTATACGGCCGCTGAGTCGCTCCGAATGAACCTAAGGCAAGTGATCGCGCCCGAATTCCTCGAGTTCGCGACGGAGATGTTTGCTGGTAAGGCCACTGAGAAGTCGCCCTCCGCGTACGAAATAGAAATCATTGCCAAAGACGGACGCAGGGTGACACTGGAAATAAATTCGCGGCTGACGTTTCAGAACGGGAAGCCTTTCGCGGTTCAAGGCATCGCTCGTGACATTACAGCGCGCAAACTGGCGGCCGAGGAATTGAAGGAGGCCCGCAATGCAGCGCTCGAATCGGCGCGGCTCAAGTCAGAATTCCTGGCAAACATGAGTCACGAGATTCGCACGCCGATGAACGGTGTTATCGGCATGACCGGGCTACTTCTCGACACGGACCTCAATGAAGAGCAGCGCGATTTTGCCGAAACCATTCGATCAAGCGGCGACTCGCTCTTGACCATCATCAACGACATTCTCGACTTCTCGAAGATTGAAGCCGGCAAACTTCAGTTC
>JBGPYG010000194.1:0-7244 GCA_041493085.1 Pyrinomonadaceae bacterium
GATGGTTACATGCGCGCTTTATCCAATCGCGGCCACGCCATCATTCGCGGCGTTTTCGCCACCGTCATCGGACGTATTTCCATGGACCTCACTTTAATCGACGTTACCAACGTGCCTGGCGTGCAAGTGGACGATGACGTGATACTCATGGGCCGGGAAGAGGAGCTTGCGGTAACTGCTGAAGATCTCGCCAGGACGGCGGGGACACTTTCGTACGAAGTCACTTGCGGGATTAGCGAACGCGTGCCGCGGGTCTACCGTTAGCCGCCAAGACGCCAACGCAAATCAGAACCGGGAGCGGTAGCGACCGGCGAAAGGCGTAGCTCGGAAGCGACGGCCTACTTTAGGCGGCTACACAAATCAGAACTGGCAGCGGTAGCGACCGGGTGGTGAGGAGAGAATAAGCGGCATTTCCAATGGCCGAGGGTTTCTTAAATGGCGAAAGAACCTGAACAACTAATCGTGCGCGTTAATGAGAACGACAGCGTCACCGCTTTCCTCTATGCCGCGTCAAAGAAAGTGCGCGTCGGTATAACCCTGATTCTCGGACACGGCGCCGGGTCAAATCAGTTGCATCCGTTCATGCATCTGTTCGCGAGCGGTCTGGCCGAGCGCGGCTTTGATGCAATGACTTTCAATTTCGTCTACATGGAGCAAGGCCGTCGCGTGCCTGATCCGAAAGCGAAACTGGAGGCTTGCTATCGTGCCGTAATCGAAGCCGCACGCGCGCATAACAGGTTGAAAGGGAACCGTCTGGTAATTGGCGGTAAGTCGATGGGCGGGCGCATCGCTTCGCAGGTGGCGGCGGAATCGACAGGATTGACAGGATTAACAAGACTAAGCAAGGACAAGCAACCTTCGAAAGAGGTCCGCTCAAAGACTGATGCTGGCGATGAACGGGAGCGCGGCGAGGGGAGCGGCAAGGGAAGTCGCGACGATCAAGAGCCTGGGGCCGATGACCTCGCTGGTTTAGTCTTTCTCGGCTATCCGTTGCACCCGCCCGGAAAGCCCGAGCAACTTCGCGACGCGCATCTCCCGCAGATTGCGGCGCCCATGCTCTTCGTCCAGGGCTCACGCGACGCCTTCGGCACGGCCGATGAGTTGCGCTCTATGATCAAGAGGCTTCACTTGCCGGCAACGCTCTACGCCATCGAAGGCGGCGACCATTCGTTGAAAGTCCCCAAAAGCTCACCCATCCCGCAGCAAGAAATCTACGAAGCTGTGATGAATAGGATCGCCCACTGGCTGTGATCGACATTTCTGCCTGTCTAACTGGCTACTTGGGTCCGGACACTTTCACCTTTCTCTGTCTTTTTTAGCTTCGCGTCAGCCAATCCAGCTTCTCATCAGTCGCGACACCGCCGGTAATGAAGGGCCGTCGACTACCGCTTGCATTACTAGATATTCGAAGAACAACCAACGCTGAGATGTCTTTGCGCTCGACTCTCATCAAGAGCGTGCAGGGCAAGTCGAGATTCCTAAAGAGTGCCGCCGGGTTCATAGGATCCGGCGCAGTCAAGAATGCTTGTTGAGAAATGCAGGACTTCGGCAAAAACATTGACAGAGGAGGCGAACTGGAGTATTCATCTAACGCCTCGCACAACCAACTGGCTGGTCCTCAGAGCCTGCGATCGGTGCATCCTCCGGCGCTAGCCAATCCCATAGGCGAGCATGTCGTTGACTTGTCGTTGTAATCAAAATCCATGAAGTCTTGTCTCGAATTGGGAGAACCTCAGACTGCGAGCCTTATGCCAAAGCTCGCTGCCGTCTTGGCCTGCCTGCTATTTGTCTCTGCTTTATCAAGAAGTCAAACGTTATGGGACCCGC
The DNA here is from genome assembly GCA_041493085.1 of Pyrinomonadaceae bacterium. Classification (GTDB taxonomy): domain Bacteria; phylum Acidobacteriota; class Blastocatellia; order Pyrinomonadales; family Pyrinomonadaceae; genus PSRF01. Next base: position 1,828 of record JBGPYG010000194.1, read on the forward strand.
CTGGAATTAAGGTCCAGCCGAATTACGAGCGTGTGGCTCAAGATCCCAGCTTAGTTCCGGCCATGGTCCACGACGGAGAATTGCTTTTTCGCACGCGTTTTAACCGGCTGGATGGGGCGGGACGTCCCGCGGCAACTGGCGACTCAAAGCCAACGCCCCGCGTTCTTCGCGAAGCGGAGCGACTCACTCGGGCTTCTGGACCTGACGCGCTCTCATGCGATGGATGCCATAACCAACCGATTGTTGGCGGTTCTGGAGACTTTGTGGCCAATGTATTCGTAGGTGCACATTTTTTGGACCCGCCAACACTGTCTCTGTCAACAGAGTTTACTAATGAAAGAAATACTCTCAGCGTTGTCGGCGACGGAGCAATAGAGATGTTAGCGCGTGAGATGACCCTGGAGCTTCGAACTCAGCGAGAGATTGGGCGTCTCAAGGCACTTGCCGAATCGCGGGATATTGCTGTTCCTCTTCTTACAAAGGGAGTCGATTTTGGAACGATATTAATCCACGCTGATGGCACGTTCGATCAGTCGCATCTCGATGGTATCGACAATGACCTTGTGGTGAAACCTTTTGGCGTGAAGGGTGTCGCTGTCTCGTTGCGTGAATTCTCGATCGCTGCACTCAATCAACACCATGGAATTCAGGCTACTGAAAGATTCGGATGGGAACGAACTGGCCGCCGCGATTTTGACGAGGATGGCGTCGAAGAAGAGTTCTCAATAGGACAAGTGACAGCGCTCGTTCTCTTTCAGGCTTCTCTGCCTCCGCTTACAAGGGTGATTCCTCACGACAGGCGGGAACAGGAAGAGTACGACTACGGTGAAAGACTATTCTCTGTAGCCGGGTGCGCGAGCTGCCACGTTCCTTTTCTAGAGCTGAAATCTCACGACTTCAGCGAGCCCAATCCATTTAATCGACCCGGGACGGTTACGCCAGACGATGTCGCGGGGTTAATCAGGATTCAGCTCCGTGCCGGACCTCCTGGAACGGGTAGCGCGCTTGAGCTATCTCGGGACGGTTCCCTGTTGGTGCAGGCCTATTCCGATCTCAAACGACACAAGATTTGTGATGCGAACGAACCGTTTTTTTGCAATGAGAAACTGCGCCAGGATAATGTACCGACAGACGAATTTCTCACGGCGAAACTTTGGGATCTCGCACAGTCCGCACCCTACGGTCATCGAGGTGATTGTGACACAGTATCGGCAGTCATTCTTCATCATGGAGGAGAGGCTACAAAGGCGCGCATGCGCTTCCAGAGTATGCCCGAGTCGGACAAGAAGGCACTAATTAGGTTTTTGCTTACCTTAGGGGCGGGAAAATATCAATCCTAGAATAACAAGAAGGAGGAAGGACATGAAGAGACTAATCATTTCTACCGGAGTAACCATTGCCTTTCTGATGTTGGGCGGCTCATCCACTCCCGTAAAGGCTCACAATGCTAGATGACACGGTGTTTTCAGTGACAGGTCTGTCACTATAAAGTATTTCCACAAGAGTGCCGAGCTATATGACGTATTGTCGCTCGGTGTGATTGCAACCTACTACAAGGGCAATTCCTATCTCGAGTCGGGCATTCTTGCAGAACTCGACGAGAAACCCAACCCGGCTCTCTTTAGAGCTGCCTTGGGAAGCTACGAATCATCAGCTGATCAGATGATAATTTTGGATCAGAAGCTCGCAGAGCTGATCGAAATTGATCGTTCTGGTCAAAAGGTCAAAGTGTACGAGGATGCTTTAGCAAAGATCCTGAGGGAAGCAGCCCCTTTCGAACGACTTTCGACGCGCGGAGTAAGGTACGCAAATGCCGGTGGATTGAAAGCTGATGAACAGCGGGAACTCCGCACCTCAGAGGATATCCTCGTCGCGCAACGGGAAGACCTAAAAATCCTACGGAACGCCCTCCGAGAAGCGATTGGCGCGCTCCGAGAAGCAATTCCGCTGGCAGAAAAGGGCGAATTTGTTCCGGTCATGCTTTCCGGCCGCAACGCGTTTGCAGACAAGATGCCGAAATTTACGGATATGATAAGCGCGTATGAGCGCTTCAATATCCGCGGTTGCATGGCAACGATCGATGCGACGATGCAGGTTTATCCCGCGGGATTTGAGTGGCTAAAAAAGCGTCGATAGTGGTATAGGGATCTGAACTTCAGTCGCGGCCTCCAGAGAATTCTTCAGCCTGAGAAACGGATATTTTGGGAGGCAAGTTTGGTTGAAGCTGCCCCTTGGGCTCGACACTTGGCGCCAGGCCAATGATGGCATAATAGTTGTGCCCCTCGTACAACCTGCATACGACGGGGCAAAGATTCACCTGAAGAGGACTTGAACCGGAGTTTTGCTCCCGTTACTGACTAGCCATAGCCACGGTTCGTAGGTTACTTGGTACTGCGCGTCAATATCGCGTGCCACTTCGTCTTCCTTGGTGTCTCTTCCTCGGACTGATGAACCTGATTCGACAGCAAGAAGACTTCACATGGTTCTGTTCACAAGCTCTCGCGACTCCCTAGACCAATGCAGCCGTATTACCTAGGGCTTACTCTCAATCTTCGCGCCCTCTGATTTCTCAACCGGCAGCTCCGGGCGGTGGCTCCAGTCTTCGAATGAGCCGTCGTAGAGATGGGCGTCGTAGCCGAGGTAGCGGGCGACGAAGTAGAGCAGGCTGGCTTGTTGGCCTATGTGACAGTAAGTTGTAACGCTGTCGCCTTTCTTTACTCCAGCCGCGTTGAAGAGTTGGCGCAGCGTCTCGACGCTTTTGAATTTGTTGGAATCTTCAACGACGCTGTCGAAGGGAATGTTCTTCGCTCCGGGAATATGACCGCCACGCGGCATCCGCCCCACTTCCTCACCGGTATAAAATTTTGACGCGCGCGCATCCAGGATCATTACACCCGGCTTATTCAAATTAGCACTGACCCAAACGGCATCGACGACGAGTTGTTTGTTAGGTTTTGGCGTGAGACTTCCCATCCTGGGAATGTTTTCTTCGGTGGTTACGGGCCGTTTCTCGGCGCGCCAGGCGGGTAACCCGCCGTCGAGAATAGACGTGCGGTCGCCCAGTCCCAGGTAGTCGAGGGTCATAAACACGCGCGCGGTCGGAGTTACCCAGTCTTTTCCGAAGTAGACAACAATGCGCGATTTGTTGGAGACGCCCAGCTTCTCGAAAGTGGACTTGAGTTGAGCGATGTCAGGGAGTTCTAGTGCGAGGCCCTGGCCGCGTGGCGTCGAAATGTCTGCAAGCTGGACGAACTGTGCGCCGGGAATATGCGCCACCGTGTATTCAGCCTGCTCGCCAACTTGCAGCAGCACCAGCGTATCGTCTTTGAGATGCTGCGCCAGCCACCCGGTGGAAACGATCATCGATTGACGGACGCCGTGGGACCCGTTATCTTGCGCCGTTGCTTGAATTGAGAAACAGACAAGAGAACCGACCACGAGAGCAATGAGGACGCTGCAGTTTCTTTTCATCACTTCCTCCAAAGATAAAATCGAAGTTGAGCTACAGTACCGCCGTCTCCTCCAGGAGTCTACCTTTAGCAAAGCGCTCAACGCTGAGTTGCGACGCGTCGAGCAGATCTGAACGGCCGTTCAGGACCAGGTCGGCGGTGATGCGGCCCGAGGCGGGGGAGTGCATTACGCCGTGGCCGCTGAAGCCGTTGACGAAATACAAACCGGCAACATCCGGCGCCGGACCAATGATCGCGTGGTGATCGGGTGTCATCTCGTAAAGGCCCGCCCAGGCGCGGCGCGGATTTACTTCGGCTTCAGCCAGACAGGGCACGCGATCGGCGGCGCGTGTCAGGATCTTTTCCACGAAGCTTGGATCAAAATCAGTTTTGAATCCCGGGGTTTCTTCCGGGTCATTCCAAGCCAACAGAATTCCTTTTCCTTCGCGACGGAAATGAAAACCGGTACTCATGTCTATGATCATGGGAAAGCGTTTTGGTAGACCGTCGAAGGGCTCCGTCGGAACAAGTTGGCGTCGCAACGGCTCGACCGGCAGTTCGGCACCGGCGAGGCGCGCCACCTGCGCGGCCCAAGGGCCTGCCGCATTAACTACGACGCGCGTGGAGACGAAACCGCGAGTGGTCATGACGCCGGTGATGTGACGCTCTACTGGGACCGCGGGCGTCTCGCCCGCTCTTCGTTTGAATGGAGCATCTGAACGACCGAACGAGGCCTCTGTGCCAGGGTAGGCGGGCGAGACGCCCGCGGTCCCAGTAAGAGCGGGCTCGACTTCGATCCCGGTAACTTGCGTGTCGAGCCAAAGTCGCACGCCGTGTTCACGCGCCTTTAGCATGAAACCCATCATCACGCTGTGAGGATCGACAAAGCCGTCCGTTTGACAGAACGTGCCGCCGACGATGTCATCCGTCCGCAATTGCGGTACATGCTTCGCGATGTCTTCCCGCGAAACCAGCTCCACATTCTTAACGCCTAACGCGATCTGGCGTTCACGATTTGTTTTGAGATACTCGAGATGCCGTTCGTTTGTCGCGCAAAAAAGATAACCGTGCGGCCGATAGTCTGCCGGATGTCCAACGACCTCGTCGAAGCGCGAAAAGAAATCGATCGAATAGTGCGACATCTGAATGTTGACCGGCGTGGAAAACTGCGCCCGCACGCCGCCCATGCTCTTTCCAGTTGATCCTTTGCCCTGATGCGCTTCGCGCTCGATCACCAACACGTTGGCGCAGCCTTGCTCGGCAAGGTGATAGGCCACGCTCGAGCCTACAATGCCGCTGCCGATGATTACGACGTCTGCTGTTTCCGCCATGGTTGTCGCGACTGAAGATCAGCTTATAGAATAGCCGCGCGAGAATAAGCTGAACCCCTTACCAGACACAACCGGAGGCAAAATGGATCTGCGTTACCCAATCGGCGAATTCAAGTTCGAAGGGCCGCTTACCGATGATCAGCGCGCGGCCTTCATTGGGAAAATTGAGGAAACTCCGGCACGCATGCGGGCCGCAGTGGCCGGTTTGAATGATGAACAACTCGACACGCCTTATCGACCCGGAGGCTGGACCATTCGCCAGGTGGTTCATCATGTGCCGGAGAGCCATCTGAATAGTTACCTGCGATTCAAGCTCGCAATCACAGAAGATGAACCGACGATCAAGCCTTACTTTGAGGATCGCTGGGCGGAACTGGACGACGCGCGGCAGGCGCCTATAGCGCTCTCGCTGGACCTGCTTGAGGCGCTTCATGGGCGCTGGATTTGGTTTCTGCGATCGCTAAAGCAGGCAGATTTTCAACGCACGTTCCGTCATCCCGAACTAGGTATCGTGAGTCTTGATAAGAACGTCGCGCTGTATGCGTGGCACGGTCAACATCACGTGGCACACATTACCTCATTGCGCGAACGAATGGGATGGTGAAAAACAGTGGGCAGTGGGCAGTGGGCAGCGGGC
>JBGPYG010000182.1:0-7445 GCA_041493085.1 Pyrinomonadaceae bacterium
CGAGCAATTCTGCTTTTGAATAGCCAAAGAGGTTCTCGGTCTGCGAATTGAGTAAAACGATCTCGCCGTGGTGATCGGTAATAACCATGGCGTCGGGCGCTGATTCGAGTAAGCCCCTGAATTTCTGCTCTGCCCGTTTGTGCTCGGTGATGTCACGTGCCACGCCGAAAGTCGCCACCACGGTGCCGGCATCATCCAACCGCGGCACGACATGGTCTTCCATCCAGCGATACTGGCCGGTGTGCTTGTGACGCACTCGATACACGCGCATGAGGGGTTGCTTTTCCAGAAAAATCTTCCTTGTGCCCTCGACAACGGCGGGCACGTCTTCCGGGTGGAGCAGGTTGAACCAGAGTTCAGGATCGTTCACAAACTCATCGGGTTTGTAACCGATGATCTGCTCGACGCGCCCGCTGACAAACTGGACTGTTCCCCTGACCGGATCCCCACTGCCCGCGCTCACCATGTAGATGATTTCGTCGATGTTTTCGAGGATGGAACGGTTAAGTTGCTCGCTCTCGCGTAGAGCCGCCTCCGCCCGCCTGCGCTCGGTGAACTGACCGATCTGGCTGCCGATGGCCGACATCGTCTTGAGCAGGTCTTCATCAACTTCAGGGGTCCCGCGGCTGAAGAACAGCATTAAGCCCAGAGTGTGGTTTCCCAGCAAGATTGGGAAAGCCACGGCGCCACGCAGACCGAGGTTGCCGGCTATCGCCGCGCGCGCAAAGCCCGGATCCGTCATGACATCGGAAATCCACGCAGGCTGCTTGCTTTGCCAGACGCGACCAGGCAAGCCAACGCCTGGAGCTAACTCAGTTTGGCGAGAAGCTTCAATGAATGCGGTTGCATCAAGCCCAGGCACGTGCCATGTTTCGACACAGCGAAGGACGTTCGGGCTCTCGCATACGCGCCAGAATTCGCCCATTTTCCATCGCAGACTCTCGCAGATGACCTTCAGCAGTTGTGGTGTGGCTTCGGCGAGCGTGGCCGACCCAGCCAGCACACGCGTGACGGCGTACTGCGCAGCCTGCCGCCGTTCGTTGCGTTTTTGTTCGGTGATGTCACGGATTGCCGCGACTCGGACAACACGACCCTGATAATGAATCGGTTTCCCCGCCACTTCCGCTTTGAAGATCGTGCCATCCTTTCGTAACGCGGGACCCTCATAAGGACCTGTATCTCCTGACCGTATCCTTTGCCTGAGCAGTTCACGGAATTCGGGCAGGGTCAGGTCTAGTACAGACTTGCCGATCACTTCCGCGCGTTCATAGCGGTACATCCGACAGAAGGATTGATTCACTTCCAAAATCGTTCCGTTGTCGTGAAGGATAATCGCCTCAAACGCGGCTTCGGATAATTGCCGGAAACGCTCTTCGCTTTCTCGTAGCTCCTTCTCCGCCCGCCGGCGCTCGGTGACGTCGCGCGCGATGCAATTCACGCTCGATTTGCCTGTGCCTTTTTCTCGCAAGGTATTGCGGTATTCGCAGACTCGCCTCTCCCCAGTGCTCGTTTGCACGAGCATCAAGCCACTTGCCGTCCCGTTCTTGCTAATCTCGGCGAGGTAGGCATCAAACTGGTCGCGCACTTCTGGAACCAGGAACTCGGTGAGCCTTCTGCCGACGACCTCGCTCGGCGCCAGACCCAATAGTTGCGACGACGTTTGATTCGCAAACAGCACCCGGCCCTCCAGATCGTGCGTGTAGATCAGGTCATGGCTGTGCTCAACCAAATCCTGGTAGCGGTCCTCGCTCTCTCTTAAAGTCTCTGCGAAGAGCGGTTCGCTCTGCGCGCTTGCCTGATCGATTTGTCCGCGGTGAAAGAGCGGCAAGAGAACGGAAGTAAAAAAGCTGGCAATCGGAGTCTTTAGCAGGTCCGCAATCGCAGACGAACCAACAGCTCTCAGCCAATGGGTAGAGGGAATCGATGTGGGGACGTCGAGAAACCCCATATTGTTGCCTCCCACTCGTTACCTCGAGTGGCATGCAGAAACGACAGTTGTCAAAAGTGACGGAGGAATAATTGACAACTTGCCAAGACGAGACTTGAGCAGGTCCAGAGGCGAGGAAAACTCGCACGCTTTTTCGAACTCTACGCTCGCTATAAACTGCTCTGGTCTAATTCTAAATTTATCGTCGCGTAGTTGCAATTACACTTTGTCGCGCGTGCTCAGTTAGCAACATACTTTGCCAGGCATGCGCCTTCCTGAGTTGCTGCTCACGAAATATCCGTGCGCGCTTTTTAGGATGGATCACAAGCCTCTTGCAGCAGGGTCACCGGAAGCGCTGACGCGATCGCCATTCGCAGTCTTCCTCCGTTAAAGCAATTCAAGTGATTTGAGTAGCGCCAGGACCACTAGAGTTGCGACCGTTGTCGATGCTGCTATATGCACAGGCGTCAGCGTAAGGCGATCACAGCGCGGACACTTGATAGTAAGGCTCCGCAATATCTGTTCGCAGTTTGCGCAAATCCGTCGCTGCCGATGTCGTCGCCTTTTTGAGGTACTCGATTCGCGGTGCACCGCAGGCCACTCTCCTCAATGAAGATTGAAAAACATTTGGGCGAGCTGATTGTTTGCCTGCGTTGGAGCGAGAGGTCAGCAAGCGGTGGCAATAATACATCAGCACTTTAGAACTTGCAAAGGGCTTGTGACCGAAGCAGATTCACAACTGCTGGCAGCCGACACAGTTCTGCATCCGAGCTCCCGACCACTCCATTCGATTCGGATTCTTCGTTTGTATTTTTCCGACTGCCAGCCAGAACGCAGCCTGACCAAATGAATTTACCCGCAAATGATTCAAACCGCGTCAAGCGTAAGATGAAACTTAAGCTCACTTGAAGGCGGCGGATCCTCGTGAGGCCGGGCATCGATGATGGAGTTAGACCACTGCTTCTTAGTACGCTTGTGGTCGTACATAGCCTTATCCGCCTTACCAATCAGTTGGTCGACACTCAGATTGCTGTCGTAATCAATGAAAACAACGCCCACACTTAGCGATAAGCGATAACCCTGAATATTTTGTTCATTTTCTGCGCGAAGATTTTCTTCTAAGCGAGCGATGATATTGTCCATCTCATCGAGTGAAGCATTCTGAGCGAGGACCGCAAACTCATCACCGCCGAGTCGGGCAACAATGTCAGAATTACGAAATGTCTGCCGCAAGACCGCGGCCGTTTTAGCAATTGCCAAAGAGCCTTCACTATGCCCGAAGGTATCGTTGATTTTTTTGAGACCATCCAGGTCAGCATAAAGTAATATTGAATTTTGGCCTGCCCTGCGAGCGGCTTTCAGGTTATGTTCCGCCAGCGTGAAGAAGCCGCGATGGTTATATAGACCGGTCAGATCATCGGTTAGTGTCAGGTTGCGCAGGGCGTTCTCGGCTCGCTTGCGTTCGGCGATGGCGGCTTCGAGTTCTTGCACTCGTTGAACCAAACTGCTCTGTAGTTCGACAATCCGCGCACCGGCCTGTAAGCGCACGCGAAGTTCGTGACGATCGAAGGGCTTGGTGAGATAGTCGTCCGCGCCAGCCTCAAGCCCCTCTACCATCTGTTCTTTGTGCTGTAGGGCGGTCAACAGAATGATGTAAGTTGACGCCGTCTTGATATTCCGGCGAACCCGGCGGCAAACTTCCGGACCTTCGATACCGGGCATCATCCAATCAAGAATGGCCAGCCGAGGCGCATCATCCAGCTGCAACGCGGCCCATGCTTCGAGTCCATTGTCAGTCGTAACAACGTCGTGTCCCCATTTAGTCAGAGTGGTTGCGAGCACACGGCTGGAGACTGGGTCGTCTTCGGCGATCAGGATTCTCATTGCAATCTCCTCTGCCGCTCCGCGAGAAAGATGTGAACCACTCGCTCAAGCTCCTGCTCCAGGTAGCTTAGAAGTGCTGCAATGCTCGGAAACAGGTCCCCGGATTCTATTCCTTCTATCTCATCGCAAATCCGGGCCATTTGGAGGGCGCCAAGATTGCCACTACTTCCGCGCAGACTATGAGCTTCCCGTTTCACCGATAGCCAATTCCTTTTGGCCAGCGACTCTCGCATGACAGCCACTCGGCGCGGAGCATCTTCGAGGTATAGATCAATCAATTCAACGATCAGGCCAGGCTCTCCGTCGAGTTGTATTTTTTCATAGCTCCGGAGCACCGCCAGATCCACAGCGGCCCTGAAGATTTCAGGAGCGTCTGCATGGATAGCATCAAAGTTGACCTTCTCGATCGGCAACATAATTATTGTGGCGGAACGCTGCCGGGAGCGCTCTTGTTAGTAAAGCAGGACTCTCAGCGTCCTTTGGAATTGCTCGGGGTTGAAAGGTTTTGTAAGGAAAACTGTAGCGCCCGCTACGAAGCTCTTTGCCATGAGCTGTAAGTCACGCTCAGCGCTAATCATCATCACTGGTATGCGCCGCAGCCGTTTTTCCGTTCTCATGTAACGAACGATGTCCAGGCCTTCGAGGTGTGGCATCATCATATCGAAGATTCCGGCTCTGAAATCGGCATCGGATTGCAGGATACGATACGCCTCACGGCCATCATCGACTACGACCGCATCGTAGCCCTCCTTCCTGACCAGGGACGTAAGCAGATGTCTCATTACGGGATCGTCGTCAGCGATTAAGACTCGTTTCGAATATTGACTAACTTGTGATGTCATTCCGTTGCGACCCTTCCGCTAAACTGCAAGCTGCGCCAGATTCTCCTGCAGAAAAACCTTCACTCGTTCAAACTCACTGACTACCTGTCTGCCCAGCGCCTCGGCGCCATCGAGACAACCTTCTCGTCCCATCCGCTCTAACTCGCGCAGTGGCTGCACCACTGCGACCATGCCGCAGTTCGCGCTCGTGCCCGCGCAGTTGTGGGCGACCAAATCTACTTCGCTTGCATTTCCCGCCGCGATCGCCGCCATGACTTTTTCGAGATTCTCAGACATCTGCACCAGATAGATATCCAGTATGTCGAACAGCTCATCTCCCATGGCTTCATGTAAGCGGGCCATATCCACCGGAGGCAAGACTTCTTCAGGTAGGTAGCTCACTGCTTCTTCATCGGTCGAACCAGCGAAAACTCGTTGCAGTACTTGCGCCAGGTCTTCAGACTTAACTGGTTTAGAGATGTAATCGTCCATGCCCGCCGCAATACATTTCTCCCGATCTCCCTGAATGGCGTTCGCTGTCATCGCGACGATCATCGTATGTTTCATTTGTGCCTCACGACGACGGATTTCTGCCGTTGCCTCATACCCGTCCATCTCAGGCATCTGGCAATCCATCAGCACTACGTCATAGGGAATTCTCTCTAAAGCCTCGACCGCTTCACGTCCGTTGGCAACAGCGTCCGTACGGTAACCAAGCTTTTGTAACTGACGCACCGCAACTTTTTGGTTCACGATGTTGTCTTCGGCAAGCAGGATAAGTTTGTGTGGGATCATCGTTTTTTCTTTCAGAGCATGTCGGGTAATCAACTCGGCCGGCTTGTCCAGAGACTCTCTTCCTGGTTCGACGGTCGCCTGGCTAACAACATTCGTCAGACAGTCGAACAATTGAGACTGGCGAATGGGCTTGGTGAGATAGGCAGCTACACCGGCTTCGCGGGCGCTGGTGCTGTCTCCACGCAGCCCGTGCGAGGTCAACATGACCAGGCGCGTTGAGGCGATGAGAGGCTCGGATTTGATCGAACGCGCCAGCTCAAATCCATCCATTACGGGCATCATCAAATCAAGTATCGCCAGATCGTAAGGCTCGCCGCTCGCCGCTGCTGAACCCAACATTTCGAGCGCTTGCGCTCCCGAATCAGACTCCTGATGGATCATTCCCCAGGAGCTCAGCTGGTGAGACAGAATCGTTCGATTTGTGGCATTGTCGTCCACAATGAGAACGCGCAACTGATTGAGACTCGGCATGCTCGGTTGCGGAGCCGCAGGTTGATCAGACTGCTTGGCCAATCGTGCTGTAAACCAGAAGGTTGAGCCTTTCCCGGGCTCGCTGATTACGCAGATCTCTCCGCCCATCAATTCGACCAATTGCTTTGAGATCGCCAGCCCTAGTCCAGTGCCGCCATACTTCCGCGTTGTTGAGCCATCGGCCTGGGTGAAAGCCTGGAAGAGGTTTTGTTGGGCGGCTTCACTGATGCCGATGCCGGTGTCGCTCACCGAAAAGCGCACAACTATTTCGTCGCCAGTCTCGCTTTGTTTCTCGGCTCGCAAAATGACCTCGCCGTGCTCGGTAAATTTCACGGCGTTACCCAGCAGATTCGTGAGCACCTGACGAAGGCGGCCCGGGTCTCCGCGAAGTTCTTTCGTGACGTCGCTATGAATGAGCGAAGCCAGCTCGATTTTCTTATTCCGGGCTCGTTCGGCTAGTAATTCAACTGGCCCTTCAACGGCATTGACAAGATCGAAGTCAAGAGTTTCGAACTGAAGTTTGCCGGCTTCAATCTTCGAGAAGTCGAGAATGTCGTTGATGATGGTCAAGAGCGAGTCGCCGCTTGATCGAATGGTTTCGGCAAAATCGCGCTGCTCTTCATTCAGGTCAGTGTCCAGTAAGAGCCCGGTCATACCTATGACGCCATTCATGGGCGTGCGAATCTCATGACTCATGTTGGCGAGGAACTCTGATTTGAGTCGCACTGATTCCAACGCCACATCGCGTGCCAGTTTTAGTTCGGCTTCGACCTGTTTCCTTTGGGAGATATCGCGGCCAATGCCCTGAATGCCGATTGGCTTGCCGTTTTTGTAGATCGCACGCGAACTGACCTCTACCAGCAAAGGGTCTCCAGTTTTCTTGAACAGCTCTAATTCGTAGACGGTTTCGTCGTTGCTCTTGAGCTTGCGCCTGACCATCTCCCGCACCAGTTTAAGTGTCTCCGGTGAGACGACCTGAGAGAAGTTGAGATGGACGGCTTCTTCGCGCGTGTAGCCCGTCATTCGTTCGCCGCTCTTGTTGAGTGAAGTGAAATTGCCGTCGAAATCGGTCGTGTAAATTATGTCACTGGCATTCTCGAAGAGATCGCGAAAACGCTGTTCATTGTCTCTCAGTGCTTCCTCAGTTCGCTTGCGCTCGACGATGTCTTGCATGGTCGCGCGAATCCCGGTAAGTCGCCCGCTCGGGTCCTTGAGCATCTGATCGTCAAGCTGAACTGCCATAAACGTCCCATCCTTACGCCGAAAGGAGCGCTCAACATTGCGCAGTGGTTTTATTCCAGCAAGCTTCTCCGCGAAGGTCTGGCGCGCAATCTCTCCCTCTTCAATAAACTCCCAGACATGGTGTCCGATCATCTCTTCTGAGGAATAGCCGAGCATCAATAGTTCCGTTGTGTTGACACAGGTGATCCGTCCCTCGGTATCCAGTTCATGGTAGCCGACCGGGGCATCGTAGAAGAGGTCGCGAAAGCGTTGTTCGCTTTCCTTTAACACTTCTTCGTTTCGTTTGCTCTCCGTGATGTCCTGTA
>JBGPYG010000263.1:0-5875 GCA_041493085.1 Pyrinomonadaceae bacterium
AACAATGGTGGATTCAAGTTTGAAGTGCAACATGGGTGGTTGCGAATCCTCGGGTATCAGAACCGAGAGCGGTAGCGACCGGCCAAACATTCAACAGAGTGTCCTGATCCTTCTTTGCTTCGCGGTTCAGGCAGCATTTCTAACTAATAGTTGAGCGCTGGGCCGGTCGCTACCGCTCCCGGTTCTCATAATCGCGAGCGAAGTGTAAGCGCAAAACGCCGGGAGCACCTGGCTCAAGCCAGGTGTGAACAAGAACGGTCCATGATGACAGTCAGGTCTCGATCACGATCTGTTGCACTTCGGAGTTGAATTCGCGAATGTCGAATGATATATGGAAAATCTTCGCGCTTACCGCGGAAAACGAGCCCGATACTCACCTGAGACGATGAATGCCTTGACCATTTCCGCCTGCTCAAAGTTGCCGCCAAACTGGTTCAGTTTGTTGAGCCAGAATTGGTAGCCACTTTCGTCCGGGTCGCGCCTGAGATAGCCAAAGTATTCCATCATCACAAACATTTCGTTTGACTTCGCGCGAATAAAGCCCTCATTTTCGACCACCTGGCGCAACACCCCAGCTCGCGTCAGCGTTCCGCCGTTCAGTCCGCTAACCAGCGCAGCCCGATCGCCATTGAAGCTCGCGTCCGTATGACTAATCAACGAATCAACATACTGGTTATTTGACAGCCCGTCGTAAGCAGATCGGAAAGCTGCGCGTTGCACCCAGGCATCGACAAATGCCTGCTTGTTTGCCTCCAACTGCCCTGACCAGTCGCCCCAACCAACAATGACGTTACGCGCAACGATTGCGGTGTCAGGCATGAACTCGCTGTAAAGCGGTCGCCGGCCATAACTGGCGCGGTAGAGCCCGTCAACCAGTCCGCCCGTTTGTTGAAACTCAATCGACAGGAAGTAGGCTGCCGAAACATTGATCCGTCTCCGCTCAATGCAGTTCGTGTCATTGCCACACTCGAGTATCTGATCACTCCAGAAGTTAAAGCCGCTTTCGTCTGGTTCGCGACCGAGGAAGTCGAGATAGTGTTGCCGCACGAAGTATTCCGAGGTGTCGACCGGGTTCGCAAGTATGCCCGCGTCCGGCGTAGCGGTGAAGCCAGCGTCCGTCTTATTCCCGGAGAGCGAGAAAGAATGGTTTTCCGGATTGAAGTCATAGTTCGCGCGCGCAGGCGTTACCGTGTAGAAGTTGCCAGTATCAACCTTCTCAAGACGGTAGTTGCCACTGCTATCGGTGATAGTTTTCCGTGATCCTCCTCCGCTCATTTGGACAGTCACACCGGCGACAGGCGCGCCGTCAGGCGTTGTGATTGTCCCGCTGATTGTCGCCGGCGCTGCGGTTGGAGCTGCGTTGACTGCGGCCAGCGCGTCGACGCGTCCGTAGCCGAAGGAGTTGTTCGGAATCTGAGTGGACGGCGTGCCGCCACAGGTCTGCGCTGGGTTAACTGTCACGTCTGGGTTTGCCGAGATCTCCAAGATCGCCTTGGTCTGGGCGATATTGCGCACCAAGTTTGGTCGCGCCGACCAGAGCAGCGCCACTACGCTGGCGACGTGCGGGCCGGCCATCGACGTGCCCGACAGCGTGGCGTAGGTGGTATCGCCGGTGCCGTAGGTAGAGCGGACACTGACGCCGGGCGCCGAAATATTCGGCTTCAGCAGGTTTGGATCGTAGAAGGTGCTGGGACCGCGGCTGCTAAAACTCGCCAGCACGTTGCTGATGCTGATTGCGCCCGTCGAGAACGAGCCGCTGTAGATCGCGGGCGGGTCCGCCACGGATGAGCAGCCAGACCCCGCGTTGCCCGCTGAGGCTTCGACGAAAATGCCCGCGGCCTGCGTGTTGTTGATGATTGTTTCCAACTCGGCGCGCGTGACGCAACCTTCGCTTGCCGGGCACGTCCACGAGTTGTTCAAAACGTGCGGCCGCAGCGCCGGGTTTGGATTATTGCCGGCCAGGTCGGTCGGGGCGATGGTGAACTGGAAACACTCGGTATAGGTAGCCGGGGTGCCGTTGCCCTGGTCCATGTTGCGGCAGCCGATCCACTTCGCGCCGGGCGCTACGCCAACCTGATTACCCGCGCCATCGTCGCCGACCATGATGCCGGCAGTGTGCGTGCCGTGGCCGTCGTCGTCGCATGGTGCCACCGTGTTGGCGCCGCAGATCCCGCCGCCGGAGTGAATGGCGTCGTGCCAGTTGTAGTTGTGATCGGCGGTGCTGCCGTTCCAGCCGCGATACTTGGGCTTCAGCGCATTGTGTGTCCAGCGCGTGCCGGTATCGAGATCGCCGACGACGATGCCCTGACCCGTGAAGCCGAGTGCCCAGACTGCCGGAGCGTTAACATTTAGCACGCCCCACTCCACGGCGTCGGGGGCATTGGCCTTGCTGGGCGCGGGGCGGAAGTTGGCGATCGTTGGATCCTCGATCCACCGCGTGGGCCGGTTGGAGTCGACACTCGCCACGTCGGAGCGGGCTGCGAGCTGCTCAACCAGTTGGCGGTTGGCCGTGGCGACGAGCATGTTAGCGGCCCAGAAAGACTGGTAAGTAGCGCCCCTGGATTTTAGAAACTCCTGAAGTCCAATTTGGGTACGGGCCGCATGCTGAGTGAGAGTCTTGTAAACAAACCAGCCCCGGGCATCCTGGTCCTTCATGTCATAAGCCGCGCTGACGTCCGCCTGATCGACGAGCAGGATAACCACCGACGTACTCCCGCCGTCGGCCGTGTCAGACAGCACTTGCGGCGCGATCTTCGAGGCTGGAGCTTGCAGGAACAATCGCTTCATATCGCGCAGCAGCGGTGAGGTGTCGCTGTCGTACGACGCGCCGCCGAAGGTGTTGTGATCCTGGCCGGAACCGCCCTGGCCATCGTTGTGATAGAAGAGTTCCGCTTCCCGCTTCCGGTCGCTGATAGCGTTAGCCGGATCTTTCGCACGGCTGTCCAGAGAATGCGAAGATGAAATTATGGTTATCGCCGGCATCAATCCCAAGAGAGAGATGACAATGAAGAAAAGATAGAAATAAAAACGAGGTAGCGTGCGGGGTGGCTGTTGGTTCATCATTCTCTCTCTTATTCAGCAACATAAGATTATTACCACAGCCGTGCTGGGTCAATTGAAGTCGGCGCACTCAATATCAGAACCGGGAGCGGTAGCGACCGGCTGTTGGACTCAACCTTCGTAAACGGAGCTTAGGTTGCGGGACTGTATGAGAACGGGCGGTAAGCCGGAGTCGAGTGTAGCACCCGGTCGCTACTGCTCTCGGTTCTGATATTGAGTGCTTGCATACTCATTGAATTCGCCTGATGCGGTTAGTCTGTTACCATCACTTTCACCAGGGAGTAATCGAATAGATGGAAGCGAAACGAGCGCGGATCGTGATTGTTGGCGGCGGGTTTGGCGGCCTTTTCACAGCACTCGATCTGAGTGGCGACTGCGATGTCACGCTCATCAGCGATGCAGATCATTTTCTTTTCACACCAATGCTCTACGAATATTTGAGCGGCGAGGTTGAGGAGTGGCATATCGCGCCAAACTACAGGGAACTACTCGATGAAAACGTAAACCTGATTCGCGACGAGGTCACAACTATTGATCTGAGCACGCAAACTGTCGCGCTAAAGAAGCGGAGCGAAAGCCTCCCGTATGACGTGCTCGTGCTCGCTGTCGGTGGCGTTACTAACTTCGCGGGGGTTGCAGGCGCAACGGAACACGCGATTCCATTTCGCAAGATTGCCGACGCAGATGAGTTGCGCCGAACGATGGTTGACGCGCTCGACCGCGTGCCTCCCGATCTCCCACCACAGGACACGCAGCGCGCTTTGACTTTTGCAGTCGTAGGCGCGGGCGCAAGCGGCGTGGAACTCTCAACGAAGATGGCCGACCTGCTCCGTGATGCTTTCAAACGTCGCGCACTTCGCGGCGAGCCACGTGTTTTGGTAATCGAGATGGGCGATCAGATAGTTCCCGGAATGGGCGGGGAGATTCGCGAGTTTGTCGAGGATGCGCTACTTGAATCACGTGTTGAAGTTCATACATTGACTCGCGTCATACGCGTTGGCGATAAGTCGCTAACTTTCGAACACAATGGCGAGCATACGGAGATCGAGACGGCGGCGGTCGTCTGGGCCGGCGGGGTGCGCGTGAGTCCAGTCATCGAAGATCTCAAAGTCGAGAAAACTAATCGCGGATTGATAATGGTCAGGCCCACGCTACAGGTCCCTTCGCATGACAATGTTTTCGCGCTGGGTGACATTGCTTTCTTCAAAGACGCGAGTCCCACACTGGCGGGAACTGCGCAGCTTGCCTTGCAGCAAGCGGGTCTGCTCGCACGAAACGTCAAAGCTCTTCTCTCGGGCGATGAGCTGCAAACAAAACATTTCGAGGAACTGGGAGAAGCTGTGAGTCTGGGTACGGAGCGCGCTGCTGTGCTAGCCGGAGGAAAGGCTTTTGGTGGACCACTGGCGCGCCAGGCGCGCTTTGCGCTTTACACTGCGCGGCTGCCGACCTGGCATCATCGTCTGCGCGTCGGCGCGAGTTGGTTTTTTGAAGGCACAGCGCCGCGTCCGCTGTTGCCGCTGGGCTATCAGAGGTAATTATCGTGGCAGACCAAACGACAAGATCAGCTCGTTTGCGAGTGCTTCTAATAACGGTTGTCGCGTTGGCTGCGTTTGGCGCTTTCTTGTGGGTGCGCGGTAAAAGAGGAGGGTTCGGCAACGATACGATCTATTTTGGTAAGATCGATCAGGCGAAGCGTTCCGATTTACAAAGCCCTCAAACCGCTTCACGCCCTGCAACGTCACCTGCGCTTTCGCCCGTTCAACCCGTAGGCCCAGCAATTCCAACGCCTGCTCAAACTCCAGTTCCGCTGAATGCCGAGGAGACACCACCACTGGAAAACAATCGGGGCGCTGCGAAAAACGCAATTCTCGCTGGTAGTTTCGTCGGCACGCTGAACCTGATCATTCCAGTGGTTGGTGTAAGACCAGACCAGTTGTTGGATACGTTCACTGATGCGCGTTCCGAAGGACGCGTCCACGACGCCATCGATATCCCTGCCCCGGCTGGAACCCCGGTCGTGGCTGCTGCCGACGGCGAGATCATAAAACTTTTCCAGAGTGAGCGCGGCGGGACAACAATCTATCAACTCAGCAACGATAAGAAGCTCGTGTTTTATTACGCTCACCTGCAACGCTACGCCGATGGCCAGGTGGCTGGTAAGTTTGTAAAGCAAGGGGAAGTTATCGCGTATGTCGGCGACACCGGCAACGCCGGCGCTGGAAATTTTCAGCTGCATTTTTCAGTATCCGTCATTGCCGATCCCAAGCGTTACTGGGAAGGAACCAATATCAATCCCTATCCACTCTTGCGAAAGTAGTCTTCATCTAGTCAGCGGGGGCAAGCCCGCCTTCCCAACCTGTGAGACTCTATACCGTGCGCTTGGATCTTAATTGAACGCCTCTCCGTCCAGAATTCAGACTCAGGTGGGATCAGCTCGCGGTGAGGAAGGTGGGCTTGCCCCCGCTGCTTGGCCCGCGTTCGCTAATCGTGCAAGCCTTTTCTGGAAACGAGGGTTTCAGTGCAGCCCGAGAGGAGATTCCGGCGAAACTTCTGTGGGAACACCCGTTGCTACGAATTGACCAACGAGCAATCATCACCTCGCTTTTCAATCTTGCTGAACGAGGTAAACTAATGAGTAATCCAAATCTGAGCTTAATCAGCCGCAGCGCGCTTATCCTTCTCACGACCTTCTCGATCCTGTTTGCAGCGGGTTGCGCCACCGAGCCTGTTAACAATTCAACCTCCCCAAATACTGAGACTTCATCTCCGTCCCCGTCGCCTTCGCCCAGTGGTACAACCGGGACCGCCCCAGCAA
>JBGPYG010000129.1:0-8775 GCA_041493085.1 Pyrinomonadaceae bacterium
CCTTTGACGAGGCAGGGAGAGCAAATGGACCTGGATAAAAATAAGATTGTTACTCAGGATGAAACGGGCGAGCCGGCGCCGATAGATCAAGTTGAAGTGCGCGTCGAAGCTGAGATGAAGAAACTAAGAGGTGAAGCCAAGAAGCTGGTAGCCGACGGCTTGCAGGACGAGAACCTGGCGCGCGAGGGCGAGCGATTGCAGCAAGAGGCCGAGCGCGAGTTGAAACGGGGAAAAGATTCAGCGTGATCAGTCAGCGGTGCCCTTGTCGTTGAGGGCTTCCTGAATAGCTTCTCTTATTTGTGGCGGCGTCGCGATGGCATTAAAGCCCACGAATCTTTTGACGACGCGACCGGTGCGTGAAATTACAAAACTTTGCGGTATTGCATCGCGCCCTTGCATCAAAGTGATCGCGACCTCCTGACCTGACCAGCCAACCCTGTAATCCACGTTGTAGTTGTGAACGAATTCGCGTACGGCGTCGGCGGAGGCTTCGGGATTCTCGGTCGATAAA
The DNA here is from genome assembly GCA_041493085.1 of Pyrinomonadaceae bacterium. Lineage (GTDB taxonomy): Bacteria > Acidobacteriota > Blastocatellia > Pyrinomonadales > Pyrinomonadaceae > PSRF01. The sequence continues at coordinate 512 of JBGPYG010000129.1, forward strand.
CCGACGACCTCTACTCCCTGCGAACGAAACTCCTTGTGCAGCTTTACCAGTTCAGGCGTCTCCTGGCGGCAGGGACCACACCAGGTAGCCCACAAATTGACGACCAAAACTTTCCCGGCGTAGTTTGAAAGCTTTATCGGCGCTCCGGTTACGGCTTTAAGTTCCGCATCAGTTACGCTCGCGGGCAACATCGTGATCGGCGCGGGCGCGGCGTTCCTGGCTGGCGGGGCAGTGCTATTGGGTGCGCTGCCTTTTCTGGCGACACCTGTTCCCGGCGGAGAAGTACGCGGTCCGTCGCCGGAGCTGCAACTCGAAATTCCAAAAGCTGCCAGCAACGAGAGCACGAGAATGGTGAACGCGATCCGAGCCGGCGTCCACAATGCTTTTCCAGTATTTGTTTTCTTGTTTGCTTGCATTTATTACCTGCTACCGATCACGTCCTCAACTGAAGCATACCATTCAAACCACTCTGATGTAACAGGAACAGTAAGAGCGCGCCGCGGGATGTGGCAGTTCAGCCTTGCTGCTCATCCTATCTCCGCTGCCTGCTGACAAGTTGGCCAACACACGCCCCCAAACTAACTGTTTGCGCAACCGGCAACTAGCGACCCTTCCCAAACCGGAATGACTCGAGGATGACTGGTGCCTGTCCCTTCTCGCCGACATCTTCCACGCCGGATAATTCTGGGGCCATGGAAGTAGCCAGCATGACCAATGTCGCCCCGGTCTGGTCGCCAGCCACGCCCGTGGGTAGAAATATCACGCGACCCCAAAGTTGGATATCGCCCTTTTCACTTCCTTGCGAGCTCACAAAACGAAACTCATAGCCATCAAGTGAATTTACTTTGGTCGGTCCTTCTGACACCTTGCGATAATCGGGAAAGCTCTTCGCCAGGTTGGCCCCCAAAACCTCCACTAGCTGCGGAAACGACGGCTCGTCGTCCGCGAAAGTTCCCTTGCTCGTATACCAGCCGACCGCGAAATTTTCTTGCGTAATATCTCGTAACCTTCTTTCGACTTTCGCAAAGTTGTTGGCGCCGGGCACACCCGCTTTCGGGTCCGCGGCCCAGTCGTTTGGATAATAAAAGGAGAAGTCGAAGTAATGCTCGGCTAGTTTTCCATCAAGGTTAGGCTGAGAATTTTCAAACTTGACGGTATTCGGCGGCGCTACAAACTCGCTTTCGGTTTTCTCGCCCTCAGTTTTCGTCTCGGCGGTATTAGTGTTCGCGTTGTTGTTTACGCTGTTATTTACGTTCTCGTTTTGATCTGGGCTCGCCACGATGGGCTGTTCAGAGTTCATCTGGTCAAGCCGTGGCTTGATTACAAGGAAGAAAGCCGCGACTACAGCGCCCACACCCAGGACGAGGAGTATCGCCAATATGCCGAGGATCAGCGGAAGCTTTGACTTTTTCTTTGGCGGCACGGTGGGAACTGTCGGCAACGGCGCGCTTGGGGCTTGCGGCAACGGTGCGCTCGGCGGCCGCTGCGGCTGCTGTGGTTGCTGGTGCAAGTTCGCAGAGGTCGGTGAACCCGTGGGACCGGTCTGTCTGGGAAGAACGGCCGTCGGAGCAGACGCCGCGATGGTCTCCTCAAAATCCGGGAGTCGGTTGCTAACCGGCTTTTCCCCCGCCGGCTCAACCGGAATTGCCCGGTTGGCAGAGCTCTGAATTGTCGCGTTGGGATCGAAAGGTTTCTCAGTAGTCACCAGCAAGCCGCCATCGACGGTACAAAACCTCTGATTGTCGTCGGGAAAACTACGATTACACTTCGGGCAACGCTTCATGAGAGGGATCCGCTCCTTCTGAGTTTGAGCCTGAGATTACGACCTCGTACGCCAGACGGCAGGCGTCAGCTCGCTTTGGCAAGTTTCTGTTCCAGTTCCTTATTCGCGGGATCGAGCTCCAGCGCCTTTTTGTAAGCACGGGCCGCGCTGGGCTTCTTTTTTGTTTTCATATAGCCATCGCCCACGCCTTCAAACCCGTAGCCTCCGGCAAGTTGCTTGCGATCACCCGGGGACGCAAACCCCGCAGCTCGCTCGTAAGTCACCTCTGCATCCTCGAAACGATCCAGCGCGAGGTAGGTACGTCCGAGAAGATTGAAAGGTTGAAAGGCACGCGGACTTACTTCAGTAGCAAGTTTCAAATAGGGCTCCGACTCCTGGTACCTCTTGAAGACCACCAGCATCCGGCCCATCAGGTAAAGCGCCGTTGGATTGCGAGCATCCAGCTCGAGCGCGCGTTTCAAAACAGGTTCAGAGTTTTGCCATTGCTGTTCTGCCTGCAGCGATTCGGCAATCAGATTTAAGGTTGCCGGATCTTTTGCGAGAGTGGTCGCTTTATCATAAAGCGGCGCTGCTTCGTCTGCGCGTCCCATTCGTTTGAGCACGCGAGCGAGGTGTGCATAAGCCACCGGAAACTGAGGGTCGAGTTCCACCGCACGGCGGTAGGCATTCTCCGTCTCGTTGTTGAACAAGCCACGCGCCTGCAAGGCAACGCCCAATCGATCCCAGGCGACCGCATTCTTTGGGTCAAGCTGCACTGCCCGGCGGGAAAAACTTTCAGCGTCTGCAAAGCGTTTCGCATTGCTCGCGCCGGTGCGCGGTTGCACCAGGACCACGCTCAGTGCGACCAGCGCCTCTACGTCCGACGGGCTCCAGAGCACGGCGTTGCGGTAGTCAATCTCAGCCTCTTCCCAGCGTTGCTGGTCGGAATAAATATTGCCAAGACCGTAAGCCGCGCGCGCATCGTTGGACTTGAGTTTGAGAATGCTCTGATAGGCGGTCTCCGCCTCGACGAAACGGCGCGCATCGCGAAACTGATTTCCCTTGTCCAACAACTCTTCAATTCGATCCTCGACGCCGGGACTGGTCGCTCCCGACGTGCGCGAAGCGGGACCGCGCCGAACCACTGGCGATGGTCGGCTAGTGCGTTTTTTTGCCTCCGGGTTTTTGGCCCTGAAAATTCCGGCGGCGCCACCAACGTCCACACCGATGTCTTGTCCCAGGGCGCACACGCCGGCAAAGGAGAGACTTACGAAAAGCCCAATGAACGTCAAAGCTGAACGAAAAATCGAGGCAGCTCTCATAGATCTTCTCCTGTTCATCTTGTGATTGTAGCTTCAATCACACGCGACAATAAGTGATAGATAACATCTTCACGAAGCTAATTGAACCGTGGGCGGATTGTAGCCCAGTTTGCGGAAGATGAGCTAATTGGCAAGTGTGTTGATGCTGGGTTTAGAGTCCAAGCTTCAGCTTGTCATCTGCGAACAGTGAGCAACCTAAAGGTTGGACTTCCAACTCTTACTGACCCGAGCGAACCAGGCGAAAACCGAAAGTAGGATGCTTCAGCGTGGGGTCAAACCAATCTCGATACGTCGCCGAGATGGGTATTTGCTGATCATTCGGATCGCTTGCATATGAGCCTCCGCGAATGACCAGCCAGTCCCTGTTTGCTGCTGGGATCTGCACGCCACTATAAACTGACGCTTTGGAAGAGGTCCACTCCGAAACGTTTCCCATCAAATCCAACACTCCCCAGCGATTCCTACCTTCAGGATAGGAACCGACCGGTCTGGGAGTAGCCGCCTTCACCACCGCACGCTTTTCTTCCCAAGAGTCTCCCCAGGGGAAGGATTTATGCTGACCGCCATCTCGCGCTGCAAACTCCCATTCCTCTTCTGTTGGCAGGCGATAGGTGACTCCATCTCGTTTTGAACGCCAGGCGGCAAAGGCTTCTGCGTCTTTTGCGGACACGTTTTCAACCGGCCAGCGTTCCTGGCCCGCCAACGGTCTTCCTTTGTTCCAGTCGCTGGGCGCCTCGTAATTCATGTCGCGCACAAACTCCTCGTACTCAGCATTGGTCACTTCCGTGCGATCCATCAGAAACTTCTGAACCGTGACCGTGTGTTCCGGTCGCTCCTGTGGTGGTCCATCGTTACGGCCCATCTGGAATGTTCCGCCCGGAATCTCGACCATGTCCGCTTTGCTTGGCGCGTCGGTTCCGCTCGTGGGTGCTGGTGTCGGATTGTTCGCATTGACCCCTACTCCCGTTGTCGTTTTCGACCGCATCACGAAATACGCACCGGTGCCGCCACCAATCAACAGAACAATCAGGACTACAGCGCCGATCATCAACATCGAATTGCCCGTCGCCTTCGGGGGGATTGGGACTACCAATGGCGGAGCCATGCTGTCACGAAGCTGGGCCGCCGCGCCCGGAAAACTATTGTCGACCGTTTCCGTTTTGACTGCCTGATGTACCTGAGTGGCCTCGGGATCGATCACGGTGACTTGAGGCGCAGGGGGCATGCTGGTAGCCAGTCGGGCCAGACGCTCTTCGAGTTCTTTAGCCTGACGCTCGACTCGCTCCATCTGTTCGCGTTGCCGGCGCTCGCGTTCTTCGCGCTCTTCCTTCTCCTTGAGGACCCGTTCCTCTTGTTCTTTTCGCTTGCGCTCTTTCTCTTCTTCAGCTTTGCGTCGCTCTTCAGACTCGCGCGCCAACTCTTCGCGCGCAACTCGTTCCTTTTCCTTTTGCTCGCGCTCATAAGCTTCGCGTGAGGCGGCGAGCTTCGCTTGTTCCTCGGCGCCCAACGCTGATGAGCTGATGGTCCCGTCCATCAGGTCAAACGCCGACTCGGAAGTTGTCTGTTGCTGACCACCCGTCGTCAAAGCCGGCGAATAAATGGTTTCGTCTGAAGCGACGGAACCAGTTTGCCGTTTAGACTGTACGGTTAAGCCTCCCGTCGCTACGGCTTCTCTTAGCTCCGCCATAAAAGCTTCGACAGTCGGGGTTCGCGCCGAGATTTCCTTTTCCAGGGCATGACGCACAACTGCCTCGAGCCGAGGTGGTACATCGACGCCCGCTGACTTAAAAGTGGGAGGCGGCAGCGTGAGGTGCTTCTTCATGATCGAAGGAATCGACGAACCCTTGAACGGAACATCTCCCGAGAGCATTTGGTAGAGAATGATTCCCAGGCTGTAGATGTCGGCGCGCGCGTCCGGCTCATCATCCGACCACTGCTCCGGCGCCATGTAAAAAGGCGAGCCCATCATCCCGGTGGTCTTCGCTTGCACGAAAGAGCCAAGTAATTCACCGGACTTAATTTTTGCCAAACCAAAGTCGAGGATCTTCAAACCTTCCGCGATCGGCTGGCCCTTCTGCGTCATGATGTTCAAAGGCTTAAGATCGCGGTGCACGATGTTCTGTTTGTGCGCCGCCCCAACGCCTGCTCCGATGGCACAAGCGAATTCCAACGCCCGCTCCGGCGACATCATCTTTTCTTCGGCAAGAATGTCCTGAAGCGATTGCCCGTTCACAAACTCCATTACCAGAAAAGGCATCGTGCCGCGGACGACGCCAAAGTCGGTGACGGCAATAATGTTTTGATGACGGATGGCCGCGGCTGCCAAAGCCTCCTGGCGAAACCGCGTGACCAGCATGGGATCGTTGCCCACGAGATCCGGCAAGATCACTTTGATGGCGTGAGAGGTTTTGAGAAAGATATGTCGCGCTTGAAAGACGACTCCCATTCCACCCTGGCCCAGTCGGCGCTCTAACTGATAGCGCGCATCAAGTATGGGTTCGCCGATCAGCGATGGCGTCGTGGCATCGCCGTCCTGCGGACAGTGGTTGACTTCATCGGGGAAACAGCGCCTACAGGCTGGACATTCTTTCATTTATTGGCCCGGTACAAAGCGGAACGACGGCAAGAAGGATTTCGCAACTCCAAAACAGGCAAAGATAGCAGTCGCAGATTGATTCTAACGGCTGCGGTGGGGAGCAGGCAACCGACAAAATACCTTCCAGCAAGGCTTTGACGCCGGAAGAGGCCCTGTTCCTTGAAGCACGGCGTCATTCCTGGGACCTTGCATCGTGGGTCGACAAATACAGAACCGGGAGCAGTAGCGACCGGGTAGCGCGTGCAGTAGAGAATACCGTATCAATTCCCTGCGTGACTTCTTTTTCCGGTCGCTATGGCTCCCAGTGTTTTGTATCGAGCGCGCTACCCGGTCGCTACTGCTCCCGGTTCTGATGTATTTGTCGACCCACGATGCATCTCTATCGCACTACCACGTTCACCAACCGCTTCGGGACGACAATAACCTTCACAACCTTGTGCCCCTCAATAAAGACGCGAATCTTCTCGTCATTGAGGGCCGCGGTCCGCAGTTCTGCTTCCGTGACTTCCGGGGAAGCCAACAGCCGCGAGCGCAGTTTGCCGTTTACCTGGATCGGTATTTCCAATTCTTCCTTGCGCGCTAACTCCTCATCAACCTGGGGCCAGCGCCCGGTGGTTAACAATCCACCCCCGTGTCCAAGCTTCTCCCACATCTCCTCGGCGATGTGTGGCGAGAAAGGCGCGAGCATGAGAACCAAAGACTCCAATGCCTCGCGCACCGCAAACACGTCTCCATCTGAGGCCGTACCGGGATCGGCGTTAAAGTCGCTGAGTTCATTGAACAACTCCATCAGCGCGGCAACGATCGTGTTCAGGTGCAGTTCTTCGAAGTCGCTCGTCACCTTCGCAATAGTCTGGTGGGTCTTGCGTCGTAACGCGCGCGCGCCGGCGCTCGGCTCTTCTCCCGGCGGCGAGCTTCCCTCATTCGACAAACGTTCGCGCCAACGCCATACCATCGTATAAACACGGCGCAGGAATCTAACCGCGCCTTCGATACCCGTTTCGGACCAGCGCAGTTCGTTTTCCACCGGCGCCGCAAACAGGATAAACAGACGCGCAGCGTCGGCGCCGAAAGCCGCAATCATCTCGTCGGGATCGACGCCGTTGCCGAGACTCTTCGACATGGCCTTCCACTCGTCGGTTCCTTCAACGCGATTCGTCACCATTCCCTGCGTCAAAAGCTTCTTCACCGGCTCGTCGAAAGATACGAGACCGATGTCGCGCATAAACTTCGTCCAGAAGCGCGTATAGATCAGGTGCATGACCGCGTGTGAATCGCCGCCGATATACTGATCGACTGGCGTCCATTGTTTGACAATCTCCGGATCAAAGGGCGCCGACTCATTGTGCGGATCACAATAACGGAAGAAGTACCAGGACGAATCCACAAACGTGTCCATGGTGTCGGTCTCGCGCTTCGCTTCACCGCCACACTGCGGACAGGTCGTGTTCACAAAGTCGGCCACGCCCGCCAATGGGGATTCGCCTGAGCCTGTAAACTCCGCATGATCGGGTAACCTGACGGGCAAGTCTTTTTCAGACACCGGCACCATCCCACAGTTTTCGCAGTAGATAATCGGAACCGGCGCGCCCCAGAATCGCTGGCGCGAGACGCCCCAGTCGCGTATGCGATAAGTGACGGCCGCCTCACCGAAGCCATGCTCTTCGGCGTACCGGGCCATCTCCATGGTCGCGTCCTGGGAAAGTTTTCCACTCCAGTCGCCGGAGTTGACCAGAATTCCGTAGTCAGTGAAGGCATGTTGCATCGCGATGGATTGATCCTCGCTCAACGGATCGTGAGCGATCGATTCCTGCTCGTGCGAGATGCGCTCAATGACACGACGGATCGGTAGCGAATACTTTTGCGCGAACTCGAAATCGCGCTCGTCATGCGCCGGCACGCTCATCACCGCGCCTGTGCCGTACTCGATCAGCACGTAGTTTGCTACCCAAACCAGAATGCTCTCGCCGCTGAACGGATTAATGGCCAGAACGCCGGTGTTGATTCCCTCCTTCTGCTCTTCTTCCTCGCGGCCGCGTGCGGCTTTCTCTAACTTCACCTTCCTGGCAAAGGCCATCACTTCATCCTTCAATGGCGACGCTTCCAGGAGTTCGTTAATGAGCGGATGCTCGGCGGAAAGCACAATGGCGGTAGCGCCGTAGATAGTGTCAATGCGAGTCGTGAACACACGAATCTTTTTGTCGCTGTCTTTTATAGCGAAGTCGATATACGCGCCTTCGCTACGTCCCACCCAATCGCTTTGGCGCTTGAGTACCTTCTCCGGCCAACTATCTTCGATCTGCTTGATATGCTCGACGAGCTGTTCCGCGTATTCAGTTATGCGCAGAAACCACTGCTCGAGATCTCGTTTCTCCACTGCCGCGCCGCAACGCCAACAGACGCCGCCGGAAGATTGTTCATTTGAAAGTACCGTGCCCTCTTTCGGACACCAGTTAACCGGCGACTTCTTTTTGTAAGCCAATCCGCGCTCGTACATCTTCAGGAAAAACCAATGATCCCACTTGTAGTAATCCGGACGGTGGGCGGCAATTTCACGTGACCAGTCGTAACTGATTCCCAACCG
>JBGPYG010000358.1:0-4358 GCA_041493085.1 Pyrinomonadaceae bacterium
AGCGACCGGCCCAGCGCTCAACTATTAGTTAGGAATGCTGCCCGAACCGCGCAGCAAAGAAGGATCAGGACACGCTGTTGAATCTTTGGCCGGTCGCTACCGCTCTCGGTTCTGATACCCGAGGATTCGCAACCACCCAAGTTACTTCAAACTTGAATCCACCAATGAGAAAATGAGAAATGGAAAATCTCGACATCATGAGTGAAACAATCGGAGTCATCGGCGCCGGAACGATGGGCAATGGCATTGCGCAGGTGGCCGCGCGAGCGGGCTACGACGTGGTCATGCGTGACGTGAAGGACGAGTTTTTGCAGCGCGGTATGAGCGCTATCGACAAGAGCCTGCAGCGTGACGTGGACAAACAACGCCTGAGCGCGGAAGAGAAGGCGGCAATTACTGGCCGGATAAAAACCACCACTGAACTCGAGGCGTTAAGCGATGCGTCTTTTGTAATCGAGGCTGTCACCGAGGATTTGAACGTCAAGACTGAACTCTTTAATGCACTTGATCGAATCACGCCGTCTGAAACAATCCTGGCCTCCAACACTTCATCGATCTCGATCACACGCCTCGGGGCGGCTACCAGCAGGCCCGACAAAGTAATCGGCATGCACTTCATGAACCCGGTGCCGGTTATGAAACTTGTCGAAGTCATTCGCGGCATCGCCACTTCCAACGAAACCTATGAACGAGTACAGAGCCTGACTGAAAAACTGGGAAAGACCGCCCTGGACTGCAACGATTCGCCCGGATTTGTTTCAAACCGCGTTTTGCTACCGATGATCAACGAAGCGATTTTCACGCTTTACGAAGGTGTCGCCACGCGCGAGAGTATCGATGGGATTATGAAACTGGGAATGAACCATCCGATGGGTCCGCTGCAACTGGCGGACTTCATTGGTCTCGACGTCTGTCTGGCAATACTTAATGTGTTGTACGATGGCTTCGGTGATTCGAAATATCGCGCCTGTCCTTTACTTAAACGCTACGTCGATGCCGGCTGGCTGGGAAGAAAAACCGGCCGCGGCTTTTATGAATACTGAGATCGAGACGGCGGGCAACGCCCGCCTCTAAACAATCGATGGTGCCTGTAGTTCATTATTGCCAGAAGTGTTTGGCGGCAAATCCGCTGGGCCAGGAGTTCTGTGCGCGCTGTGGCACGAGACTGATGATTATCGTGGAGCCCGCCTCTGCGCGATACGAGAGTGCGGAATCAGGGCCCTCGAATGAAGAACATCTCTTGGAAAGAATCTCGGCGCTTGAAAACAGGTTGGGTCGATTGACCGAGAAGCTGGAGCGCGGATTGGACCTGCTTCTGCGTCAGGCGCAGAACGCGCATTTCGATCGCGCGCTGGTTACAGCGCTCGTCGGCCTCTTGACTGACGATGGGATAATCCAGGGCGACAAACTTGAGCGACTGTGGCTCGACCGGTGCCAGAAAGATGCCGAGGAACAGTTAGAGGGCGAACGCCGCGAGGAGTTGCGGCTGAAGATCCTGGCCAATTATCACGGGCAGGAAAGGATCGCTTTCGAGCAGTGTATTAACGAAGGATTTCTGTTTATCGACGATGAGCAGCCAGGTCGCGGAATTCGTTCACTCCAGCGTGCAGCGGAGATGGCGCGGGACAATGCGCCGCTGCTTTATTTTGTTGGCGAACATTTCTTTAAGGCCGGCAAGACGCAACGGGCTCGGAATTATCTTGCCAGAGCCTATGAGTTATCGCCGGGCGACGGGCGCGTTTCGCTGTTGCTTGGCTTAACTTGTGCCGATGAGGGCGATGCCGAACGTGCCAGGGAATTATTGAACAGCGCCACGCGGCTGGGAGGCTCCACGTTTGCGGCGCATTATGGATTGGGCCGTCTATTTGTGGCGGAAGAGAAGTGGCGCCAGGCGCTCCAGGAGTTTAAGTTAGCGCTCGCCAGCAAAGCTTCACCAGAGGCGCATTACGCGCTCGGGTGTCTTTATTACCAACTCTCCCGCGATGGGCTGGCGGCGCGTCACCTCAGAAAGGCGCTGGAGCTGGACGAGAATTACGGCGAAGCGTTTTATGTGCTTGGCTTGATTTCCGAACGCGCTGGACAGAAACGGCTTGCCGAGGAGTACTTCGAAAAGGCCGGCACCACCGCATTTATTCGCAAAACAACCCCGGCAAAAATCAAGCGGAAGAACTCAAGCGCGGCGGTGGCTGCCCCTCTTTTTCGGTTGTCGTCAGCAAATTCCCGAAGACTGATTACAGGAGGCGATCGGCGTCTCGCCGAAGCGCTGCGACAAGATGCGCTGAGCGCATGTAGCTCGGCTTCTAACGAAAGCCGGTAGGCAGGGCTCGTTGACACTCGGCTGGCCGTAGTTATAATGGCCTTTTGCGCATTAGCCGCTAAAACGCGCTATTCGCAATAGGTGGTAGGCGATGCGAATCGAGCTTGCAGGTCTGGAAGGTGGGAAGGGCACGTTTGCCCATGCCTACGCGCCGGGTGAACTTATTCTCGAAGACGACCGGCTGCGGCTGCTGGTGGCACCGACGGTTTCCGGAGAAATTCGCCAGAAAGGGCGCCGCGTGCACGTATGCGGGCGTCTTGCTGCTCGAGTACAGCTGGAATGCGATCGTTGTCTGAAGTTAGTCGAGCTACCCGTCGATTCTGAGTTCAAGCTCGAGTATGTGACGGCGGAAGATTATCAGGCACAGCAGGCCGTCGAGCTTACCGAAGAAGATTTGGATCTCTCGGTCTTTGACGGAGATGTTATCGACATCGACGAATTGGTAACTGAAGAGTTGCTGCTGGCTGTGCCGGATCAGGTGCTTTGTAATGCGAACTGCAAAGGCATTTGCGCCATCTGTGGCGCGGACAGGAATTCGACTGACTGCGAATGTGCAACCAAACAAGTGGATCCCCGCTGGGCGGGATTGAAGGAATTAGTGAATCGTAATTAGTGAATCGTAATTAGTGAATCGTGAATCGTGAATCGTAAATAGAGTTGCTCTCAACGCAGACGGATAGCTTTTCTATTTACTATTCACCATTTACGATTTACGAATCGGAGTAATTATGCCAAATCCTAAGCGACGACATTCAAAAGCTCGCCGCGGCAAACGCCGCGCGCACGATGCTCTGCGGGTTCCGCAGACAACCCTCTGCCCTAATTGCCAGGAGCCTCGCTTGCAACACCGCGTCTGCCCGAAGTGTGGATACTACAAGGACCGGCAGGTGGTGCGGGTAGAACAAACATAACCTGATCACAACTATTCGCTTTGCGAAATCAGTCGAAGGATGAAGCCCGTCTTACGGGAAAGGTCGTTCTCGACGCGATGGGTAGCGACCACGCGCCGCACGCAGAGATTGACGGAGCCCTGGCCGCCGCACGAGATCTGGGTGTTAAGGTGATTCTTGTCGGCCAGCCGGAGATAGTCGAACCAGAGTTGCGGCGTTGTGGTTGGCGTGGCGATGGTGACCGCGGAATCGAGTTGGTTGAAGCCGCCGAAGTCATTGGCATGGGCGAGCCGGTAATGACTTCAGTCAGACGCAAAAAGAAAAGCTCTTTGAGAATCGGTACGCGGTTGGTGACTGACGGAAAAGCCGACGGTTTTGTTTCGGCGGGAAACACCGGCGCCGCAATGGCTACGGCGAAGATGGTGATTGGCATGCTGCCGGGAGTTGATCGCCCGGCGCTGGCGGCGCTGATTCCCACGAAGTCAAACAAGCCCACGCTCCTGTTGGACGTCGGCGCTAACTCCGAGTGCAAAGCTGATCACCTGGTGCAGTTTGCTATCATGGGCGACGCTTATTCGCGCGCTGTACTCGGGACTATCAGTCCGGTTGTGGGCTTGATGAGCATCGGCGAAGAAGAAGCAAAAGGGAACGACTTAACTAAAGAAGCGTTTCCGCTCCTGCGCGAGATGACAAGTTTGAATTTTATGGGCAACGTCGAGGGGCGGGACGTTTTTTCCGGCGCGGTTGATGTGATCGTTACGGACGGCTTTACGGGCAACGTTATGCTCAAGCTCTCTGAAGGTCTTACCGATGCGATGTTATCGATGATCAAGCGGGAACTGACTGCTTCTGCCGTGACCAAGGCAGGAGCGATGCTCGCGAAGCCTGCATTTAGAAACATTAAGAAGCGGCTCGATTATTCCGAGCACGGCGGTGCGCCGCTGCTTGGCGTGCGCAAGATAGTAGTGATCGGGCATGGAAGCTCCAACGCGCGAGCGATCCGAAACGCAATTCGCAGCGTCAAGGAGTTTTCGGAAAACCGCGCCGGCGAGCGAATCGAAAAGGGAATAGCAGAAACGAACGCGATGCACGCTGTAACGCAAACCGCGTAGGGTCCTAAATTCACTATTCTCTCTGCGCCTCGGCGGTGA
>JBGPYG010000007.1:0-25510 GCA_041493085.1 Pyrinomonadaceae bacterium
ACTAAGAGCGAGAGAAGTAGTGTTCTTTTCAAGGCGAAAGCCTCCAGAGGTTAGAGGTTGAATTGTGCGCGAGGAACTAGAGGCTTATATCACTTAAGCCGACGTAAATAAAGGGCGTCACCGTCCTGACCCCAGCAACGCCCTGAACTCGTACCTTTGTGGATGACCCAACATTAATTCATCGGATTTGGTAGTCAACTCAGTGGCCTGAAGACCAATAGAGATCGCAAGGCCGTTGAAACGGCCTCCCTAAATAATCCTGGCGGTCTAACCAGCCGTAAAACGGCTGGCCTGGTTGCCCTGCGGGCTAGCCTCGTGAACGAGGCATGCAGACCCCAGCATGAAACTTGAAGGCATCCTGCAAACCGTAATCGACTACCACAGCCGCCGGCCGTCGTCTCTCGACGAAAACTCGACACCGTGGGCGCTCGTGGTCCCGCACATTTTGTTCGACAAAACCGATCCACGAAATCACACGAACACCACGAAATCATCTCAACGAATGAGATTCGGGTAATTTCGTGTGAGTTAGTGGATCGCTCCTATCGCGCTGGCGTCACCACAAACACGGCACACTACCTCGGTAGTGATGTCCTATCAGTTTGACGAAATTGTAGGGGCGTCACTCCGTGGACGCCCCTTGTTCCGCTCGATCCGGGGCGCCCACAGAGGGACGCCCCTACGGAATTAGGACACTATCCACTACCTCTCCTGACTTGATTTGATTTCCCCTATCGATTAGCTTTCAACTTACACTATCCAATCGCACGGTTTCCCAGTCTCGCTTTCAATATGCCGTTTAGTTCGCTCAACTTTCTGGCTGTAGCCGCGTCGGCAATCCTGGCGATCGGGCTGACGCCGCTGGTGCGTTACCTCGCGCGGCGCTACGGCATGGTGGCCCGGCCCAAGACTGACCGCTGGCACAAGAAACCCACGGCAATGCTCGGCGGTGTGGCTATCTGGCTGGCAGTAGTTGTCAGCTACCTCGTGTTCATCAGACCAACTACCTCTCAAGACTGGAGACACTTTCCCGGATCGTTTCTGGACGTAGTCATGGGCGCCAGCACTTTTCTGTTCCTGGTTGGTCTCGCGGATGATTTCCTACACACCAAGCCTTACCAGAAACTCATCGGACAGGTGATGGGCTCGGCGTTCATAATCTATTACGGCCTGACTCTGCCGTGGACCAGCTACCCGGCGTTGAATGCAGCCCTAACTATCTTCTGGCTGATCGGGATCACGAATGCGGTAAACCTGCTCGACAACATGGACGGCCTGGCGTCCGGGATCGCGATAATCGCGTCAGGCTTTATCGCGCTCAGCTTCCTCGCCACTGGCCAGCTAACAGAAGCGCTAATACTCCTCACCTTTGCCGGAGCGTTGCTGGGTTTTCTGGTCTACAACTCGAGCCCGGCATCCATCTTCATGGGTGATTGCGGTTCGATGTTCATCGGATTCTTTCTGGCGAGCGCGGCTTTGGTAAATGTGTCTGGTGGCCGCTCGCGAAGCCTGCTGCCGGTGCTCGCCGTTCCGATTCTGGTTCTGTTCATACCTATCTTCGACACTACCTTCGTCACGATTCTGAGAAAATTTTCCGGTAGGGCAGCGTCGCAAGGTGGGCGCGATCACACTTCGCATCGCCTTGTTGCCCTCGGCATGTCGGAGCGCCACGCAGTCTGGATGCTTTACGGTTTAGCCGCACTCTCGGGTTTTATGGCGCTGTTGGTTCAAAGTGTGAAGCTCGACGTTAGTCTGGCCGCAATTGCAGGTTTCACAATTTTGCTCACGCTACTCGGCGTTTATCTGGCTGGCGTTAAGGTCTACGACGAAACTGAAGAAGCTTTGGCTGCTGGAGAGAATTCTCTCTACGCCTTCCTGATCGATCTCTCTTACAAGCGGCGCATCTTCGAGGTGTTGCTGGATGTAATTCTCATTCTCTTAGCTTATTGGTGCGCTTACGCGGTGAAGTTTGGAGCGCTTTCGGGAAGCACTGCGTGGAAACTTTTCCTGCGCACATTGCCGGTGTTGGTGTTCGTAAAGATGGCGGCCTTCCTCGTGATGGGCGTCTACCGTGGCATCTGGCGCTACACGAGTCTTGATGATCTGATCGTCTTCGCTAAAGCAGTGGTGCTCAGCTCGGTTCTGAGCGTGTTGGCAGTGCTGTTTGCTTTTCGTTTTGAGGGCTTCTCGCGGACCGTCTTCGTCATCGACGGCATCTTGATGTTTATGTTTCTTGCCGGCAGTCGTCTGGCCTTTCGCTTGTTTCGGCAAGTGATTCCCGTATCAAAAAGCAGCGAGGGCCGGCGAGTTCTAATCTACGGAGCAGGCGATGGCGGCGAATTGTTGCTCCGGGAATTGTTGAATAACCGCTCACTAAAATATTCGCCGGTCGGTTTCCTTGATGACGATCCAGGCAAAAGCGGCAAATTGATCCACGGTCTCAAAGTTTATGGTGGCAATGGGGATCTAAACTCAGTTTGCGAGCAACACGAGGTGGATGAAGTGCTGATCTCCAGTTCGAAAATGCCGGAAGAACGGCTACAGGAGATTTTGGGTTTTTGTCGCACGCGAAACATCATGGTTAGGCGGATGCGCATAACCATTGAGGATGTGACCGAACGTTGAAGCGCGACGCCTACTGGGACCGATTACCTGGGACCGCGGGCGTCTCGCCCGCATCCGTGGAATGCCAACTCCTCCGGGTTGAGACATGCAACGTTGCTTGAATGAACGGGCTGCTTGATGCGGGCGAGACGCCCGCGGTCCCAGGTAATCGGTCCCAGTAAGAGCGGCAGCCGAATTTTGCGGAACACCATTCAGTAGTTTATGCCTGATCAATTAATGCAGCTTAAGGCCAGCGGGCGTTTGAAGGTGATAATGACGCTGGGAGTAGTGCTCGCGTTGTTTGCTTCCTGGTTTGTGGTTCGTTGGTATCTGGGTAATACGATCGCGGAATATTTCCAGCCCGAGGGTCATCGCCTGGAAACGGCCCAGATGGCAGTGGGGTTAGCACCCAACGATCCTTTGCCCCACTGGAGACTGGCCAATCTTGCGCAGAAGGAGCTTCCTCCGGATCAGATTTCGCTGGTCGTCGCGGAGTATGAAAAAGCAGTCAGCTTGTCGCCAAACGATTACCGGTTATGGATGGAGTTCGGCGGAGCGTTGGAGCAGGCTGGGGAGTTTTCTAAGGCAGAGAAAGCGCTGCGAGAGGCGGTGAAGCTGGCGCCGTCATACGCGTATCCACGTTGGTATCTGGGAAACTTACTGCTGCGAACGGACCGGTACACCGAAGGATTTGCGGAGCTGCAGCGAGCGAGCGAAGCCAACGATCAATTTCAACCGCAACTATTCAATCTCGCCTGGCAGCTTAATAAGGACGACTTTGAGTCGCTCAAGACTGCGGTTGGAAATACTCCGGCGATACGCGCTGCGTTTTCGAAGTACCTGATTGAGCGTGGACGATACGATGAGGGTCTGAGACTTTGGAATACATTGACTGAAACTGAAAAGAGAGAAAGCCGCTTCGCCGCGGATCCGATCATCGGCACTCTCATTGTTAACAAACGTTATCATCAGGCCATGGAGATTTGGAATGAGGTCGCGCCCGGCCCTGCTTATCGCGCCGAGCTTGGTCGAATTCTGGATGGCGGTTTGGAAAACAATTTAGCTCATGGGCCAGGGGCGGTTTTTGGCTGGCAAGTACAGTCGAATTCGCAAGTGCAGATAGGAATCGATGCCAATCAGGGGCATAGCGGAAGTCGAAGCTTGCGAGTGTTCTTCCAAGTTCGTTCACACATCGATACGATCGATGTCTCGCAACTGGTCCCGGTGAAACCCAACACCGAGTATGATTTTGAATGTTACGTGAAGACGGACAGACTCGAGAGTGCAGCGACCCCGGTGATTCTCATAGCCAATGCCGCCGACGACGCCGCGTTGGCAGGTTCACCCCGCGCGCCTAACGGCAATAACGACTGGCAGCGAATTTCCATTTCCTTCAAAACAGGTACGAAAACTGAAGCAATTAAAGTGAAGATGCTCCGGAATAGCTGCTCTGACAGCCAGGTTTGCCCAATTTTTGGAACCGTTTGGTATGACGACTTCGATCTTAGGCCCAGAAAATAACGCGCTCGTTTCCCAGGAAGCTCAGGCGCCCGTGGTTCCGTCTGCCGGGTACACAACTTATCGCATCAGGCACACGCTTGCGAGCCGTTTCGCATTCCTGATCGTTTGTCTGGCAATCATACTTTCCGCGCTGGCATACGGAACAGTTCACTATTGGGCCCTCGCCCTGTTTTTTCTCGGCGGCGTTACGCTTCTGATCCTGTGGCTGGTCGACAGTTGGAGTCTCGGATCGTTTCGCATCAGCCGAAATGTTTTGCAGTTACCACTGCTGGGAATGTTCCTGCTGGGTATGTTTCAACTTCTTCCCTTGAGGCATCCAGAAGACGTAGGGACCCACTCTATTCCTTTGGTCAGCAGTCTGTCGTTTGACCCTTACTCGACCAGGTTTATTCTCGTCCAGGTGGCGGCCTTGCTGACTTATTTCGCCGCCGTCTTAATTTTCACCGACACACCGAAGCGTCTCAGACTGCTGGTGAGGGCAATCATCGTTTTTGGATTTTTTCTGGCAATCTTCGGTCTCACTCAGTCGTTTACTAGTCCCGACAAGGTTTACTGGATACGCGATATGCCCCAGAGCCAGGCCTTCGGTCCCTTTATCAATCGCCATCACTTTGCCGGTTACATGGAGCTGGCCCTGGCGCTCCCGCTCGGGCTTGTTTTCGCGGGAGCGATTGAGAAGGAAAAGAAATTCATTTATCTGTTTGCGGCCGGGCTGATGGCCGTTGCTCTGATAATGACAAACTCTCGCGGCGGAATTATCAGCCTCTTTGCGGAAATACTCTTCCTGGTTGCCACCATGGGATTGCGGCGCCATCGTCACAAGAAGAGAGAGTCTGAGGAAAAGAAACCGCGTATTAAGAGCGCGGCGCTGAAAGCCGGGTTGGCGCTGGCGTTGGTCATTGCACTTTTTGGCAGCGTGGTTTTGTTGGGTGGCGAAGAGGCACTGACCCGGATAGTGGGTTCGGTTAACACTGATGACCCAACGACCGGCCGCGCACACTTCTGGAGTGTTACGGTCGACATAATCAAGACTCATCCGTTGATAGGAATTGGACTGGGCGCGTTTGGCGTGGTCTATACGGGCTACGATTCGCGCAACGGTATGTACAGATTGGAGCAAGCTCACAACGATTATCTGCAAGTCTTGTCTGATGGCGGGATCGTTGGCGCGGTGCTTGGACTGTTTTTTCTGGTCAGTCTATTTCGCATGGGATTTAGCCGGCGAGAGTCTCGTGATGATTTCCGGCGAGGCGTGGCCACCGGCGCCCTGGCAGGGTGTTTTGCGGTGCTAATTCATAGCTTTTTTGACTTCACGCTGCACACTCCGGCAAACGCCCTCCTTTTTCTTGTGCTCGCTGCCCTGGCAACAATGAACGGACGGGTCGAGGATGTGCAGTCGCGTGGGAAGAAACGTCAGCGCCGGAGTTCAGAGGCGTGAGCCCGAACCAGGCGACCGTTGCCGGTAAACTAAGTGAGTGCTGACGGCGTGTAGTATCATCGCTTTTCCGAAGATCGTCGAATGAGTTTCCTTAACAACTGATCGGGAGGCATCAGGCACGTGGCTTCAGCTGCTTCAGCCAGAATAGACGCGAGCAAAGAGCAAGAGACTGCGAAGGCTTCGTCGGTACCGGGGCTCTGTCTCACGGCAGCTTTGAAACACGCAAAGCCAGACGCTCTTAACCACAAGATCGGTACCGAGTGGAGCAACATTTCGGCAGCAACGTTTGTGGAGCGGGTCCGAAATGTGGCGCTCGGTTTGGCCGAGATGGGAATAAAGCCAGGAGATCGGATAGCTCTGCTATCTGAGAACAGGCCCGAATGGTCAATCGCCGATCTCGCGATTCTTAGTCTCGGCGCTATTAACGTTCCCATTTACACGACGCAGGCAGTTGATCAAATCCGCTATATCCTGACTGATTCCGGCGCTCGTGCGATCTTCGTTTCCAACAGAAAGCTGTTTAGGCACGCCCGAAAAGCGCTTGAAGCTTTGGATTTTCTTGAGAAGATTATTTTCTTCGACGACCATGACGGTGACGCTATTGAAAGATCGACAACGCTTGAGTCGTTGGAAAAGAGTGGCCAGGAGCAAGCAATAAATAAGCCCGCCGCCTTTGGGGCTTATCTCAGAGCAATCAGGCCGGACGACCTCGCAACAATAATCTATACGTCTGGTACAACGGGCGAGCCGAAGGGCGTGATGCTAACGCACGGGAATTTCGTGTCGAATGTGCTTTCGATTGTCGGCAGTCTCCCCATCTCGTCGAGTGATATAGCTTTGTCGGTGCTTCCGCTATCACACATTTTTGAGCGGACCGGTTTTTATATTTTCTGTTCCGCCGGCGTCTCAGTGTATTACACGGCTTCCTTTGATCAAGTCGCTGAAAACCTCCGCGAAGTTAGACCTACCGTGATGACCGCCGTGCCGCGCCTGTTCGAGAAGGTTTATCACAAGATTGTTAAGAAAGGCTTCTCGCAGAAAGGCTGGAAGCGCCGCGTTTTTGTGCGCTCGCTGGCGGTCGGTCAGCGTTATGGCGAAGCGAAGGACAAGGGCAAACTTGTCGGGCCGGGGTTGGCGTTGCAACAGAGCATGGCCAACCGGTTGGTGTTTTCGAAGTGGCGTGAAGGTGTTGGCGGCCGATTAAGATATTTCGTATCCGGCGGAGCGCCGCTTTCGCCTGCCCTGTCCTACGCTTTTCTCGCCGCAGGGATTCCGATTCTGCAAGGCTACGGGGCCACGGAGACTTGCATAGTCTCGGCAAATCGTCCCGACAACAATAAGGTGGGCTCGGTCGGTCTGCCCTTTGACGGGATAGAAGTCAAGATCGTTGAAGATGGTGAAATTCTTCTGCGCGGTCCAAATGTCATGCGTGGCTACTACGGCCATCCGGAAGAGACGGCCTCCGTATTGAATGATGAATGGTTTGCCACTGGCGACGTAGGCCATGTGGATAAAGAGGGTCATCTCTACATTACGGATCGTAAGAAGGACTTATTTAAGCTCTCGAACGGAAAATACGTCGCGCCTCAACAGATTGAGAGCCTGCTGAAGCAAAGCGAGTTTGTGAGCCAGGTAGTGGTGGTGGGAGCCGGTCGCAAACAGCCGGTAGCGCTGATCGTTCCGGAGTGGGAAGCTGTCAGGCAGGCGCTCTCCGCTGCTGGCGAAGAGTTTCCCGACGAGCGAGTTGCTCTTGCAGAGTTTCCTGCCGCGCTCAAGTTAGTACAAAGCGACATTGCACCTCTCACGCGAGAACTCGCCGATTACGAGCGTATTCGCCGGATTGCCTTGCTTCCGAATGAATTCTCGATTGACAAGGGAGAGCTGACGCCGACGCTTAAAGTTAAGAGGCGTGTCATTGATCAGAAGTTTGGCGATCTGATCGAGGAGCTTTATTCTTAGTTATTAGTTAAGAAGGTAGAAACAGGAACGGTAGACTCACAACTTACAAATTCCAAAAACCCCATTATCAATTGACTCAGTAGTTCGCCGGCAATTCACCCGTCAAGAAAAGTAAGCCCTTGCTGAGGTGGTCCTTTCATTGACCACTTTGGCCGACTTGTCTTGTCCCAGAATCGACTCGGCTAGAACTCTCAGATTGATCGGTAAGTCGGGAGGGCGACATTCTCCCTTGAGTGGCGGTGTGTAAAACTCCAGCAGCGGAATTTCGCAGTAGCAAAAATCACAACTAGCAAGGTGATGTTTTACCAGGAAGTTGATTTCCGGTGCGAGGGCCTGGTGGTGAAACGAGAGTAAGAGGTTTGACGAGGGGCAAGCCCGCTTCTTGCTAAATGACTTTACGGTCGAGGCCTTCATAAATTTGCCCCCTGGTTTTGCCGACGGGCGACCAGGTTAGTTGATCAGATTCAAGAAAATACAGTCCCGCTTGAGGGATCGAGGAAGGCAAAGGGGCAAGATTTGCTAGTTAGCCTCAACCAATAAGAGTCCGCATGGTTATCCCGCTTGTTCAACAGCTTAATAGGCGTAATTGTTCGTAACTTCCATAACTTTCTCGCCCATGCCCGTCCTTTTGTAGTCTGGAATCAATAACTTGGGGCAAGTGTAAAAACATGTTGCTCATTCTTCGGAATGTTGTTAAGATGCTCTTCGTCAAGTCAGAGAGCGCCTGCTCTTTGACGCTCGCTCAAGGGCAGCCCACCTGTTTTCTCAGGATTACTCGGGCAAAATTCAAAAATGACTAACCAACATTAGCCCCGGGCTGAAGCAATGCTTTTCTCGAACAACCTCTAGTTGTCGCCTTACCAGGGTTCTTGTCTCCACTGCTCAGTTGAGACTTGCCTAAATCAATAGTTTCAGGCCAGGGGCCGAAGAATCTCAAGAGTTTCCCGCCAGGGTGAAGTCCCATCAACTCCGTAACCCAAAGAACAATCCAAGTGAAATCTCTAAGTCGCGAAGTCGAAAAAGAAATTGAGCTGACACCCGTCAGGCCGGAGCCGCAAACTGCGCGCGCAAAACGCACAGCGGAGCGAATGTCGAAGAGTGGCAAGTGGGTTGAGAGCCTGCGCTGTTCGGATGTAAACCGACTCTGGTCGGAATTGCACCGCATCGTCTCCCACCATCCTTTAGTGAGGGCCTCTCGGAGCGCTGGCCTATTGGTAGAAGAAGGCGCAACCACGGCTTATACCGATCTCACACAAGAACTCTTCGTTCAACTCCTCAGCAAGAATCGCTTTGAGCACTATCTCGATTCGGAGATGACTGATTACGAGATTGAATGCGAAATCGGCCAGATCGAACTGACTAACCTCCTCACTGCTGAGCTACGGAAGCGCCATCCTGAGAGTTATCGCCTCGCCCGCCGCATTTCTACCCTCATCCAGTCAAGCGCAAACTTCCGTCGCTTTGATTCGAGCGGAACCGGTGATGAACCTCATCGCCGGCTCGCCGATCGAATTTATGGTCTTAGCGAATGGGCCGATGGAAAACGCCGCCGTGACTCACACGAGGTTGAGCAGCGCGTTCACATGATTCCGGTTCGTGCGCGTGATACTCGCATGGTGGGATGCACGGGCGATTCTCAGGTTGTAATTAGTAATTCGGACCTCGAAGACCTCATCGTTTCTGTGTTGGACGCAGTAGACTCGCCAGTTGACGTTAGAGCACTTCGCAGTCTGGTTATGTCACGCCTGCCGGTCATGGATATTTACCTGGTGCCTCTCGACGGCGACGACAACGATGGCGACGGCAATCATTTTCAGCCAGTGGATAAGGGAGAAGATCCAGAGCAAGGGCTGCTGCGGCGCGAGTCGGAAGACGAAGCGGCAGGGTTTGTCGATCACTTTCTGGGCCACCTTAACGAAACTGTTCGAGGAAAGGTCAAACAATACAACCGCATACTCGGCGTGTTATGGCATTGCTATTTGAGCCAGCAGCATTCCACCCAGCTTGAGGTCGCGGCTGTCCTGGGAGTTTCCGATTCGCTTGTATCGGATTATCGCCGGCGAATTGAACAGGAATTACGTGCTCTTTCGTTCTCTGAGGTAGAGGAGGCCAGAAGATTCGAAGGCGCACTACGCGAGCGCGTTAGGGAGCTTGTTTTAGTTGGCGACCAGGACGAGGTAGCAGTTTAGATTCCAGTGGGCTCCTGCAAAAGCCTTTTAATAAACTGCAAGTCGGGGCTGCGGCGCGTTGAGCGCAGTAGCTTCTTTTGCTTTTAGATGCCAGCACTAAAGAACTGACGCTGTAGAAATGCGCTTGGGGCGCCGAATAGAATCTCGAGGTTTAGGGTATGTGTGGAATTGCCGGCATCGCCGGAGAACTTGAACAGACGCTAGCGGTCGGCGCCGTCGGCAGAATGATTAGCACGCTGGCTCGTCGAGGCCCGGACGGTGACGGAATCGAAGTCTGGAACAGTGCGGTGTTGGGGCACAAGAGACTTGCTGTATTCGATCTTAGCGAAGCCGGACGACAGCCGATGCTTTCACCCGACGGGTCAATTGGAATCGTATTTAACGGTGCCGTCTATAACTTTCGTAGTCTTCGCAACGATCTTGAGAGCCGGGGTTACCAATTCAAAAGCCAAACTGACACGGAAGTGCTGGTCCACGGCTATCGGGAATGGGGAATCGAAGGATTGACATCGAGGATTAAGGGCATGTTTGCCTTTGGTCTGTGGGATGACAATACCCGCAAGTTGTTCCTGGTCCGCGACCGGCTCGGCGTCAAGCCGCTCCTTTTTGCTTTGCAAGGTAAACAGCTTGTTTTTGCATCCACCGTCCGCGCTCTGCGCGCAGTTGGATTTGCTAGTGAGATTGATGAACAAGCCGTTGCCGACTATCTCGAATTCGGCTTCGTAACTGAAGAGCGCACAATTTATAAGAGCGCATTAAGAGTGCCGGCAGCTTGCATCTTGGAGTGGTCAGAGCAGGGAACCAGGATCACGCAATATTGGCAGCCTCCGCCGTCCCGCTCGTCGGCAATTGATTTTGCGGAGGCAGTCGAGGAAACCGAAAGGCTCTTACTGAAAGCGGTCGAAAGGCGCCTCTTCGCGGATGTGCCGGTTGGGTCTCTACTAAGCGGTGGCGTCGATTCCAGCCTGATCTGCTGGGCGCTTTCACATTTAGGTGCGGACATCACTGCCTACACCGTTGGCACTCCGCTCGACCCTGCGGATGAAACTGCCGACGCACGTGCGACCGCCGCCCAGCTCGGCATCCGGCACAAGACCTTCGATATCTCAGCCAAAGACGATCCCGGCATCTCTGATCTCGTGACGGCCTATCCCGAGCCGTTTGCGTGCGCCTCCGCGCTGGGGATGCTGCGAGTTTCGCGCGCCGTTGCGGGGGAAGCAACGGTCCTCTTGACGGGCGATGGCGGCGACGATGTCTTTCTTGGCTACCCGGAGCACCGACATTTGTGGTTTGCCGAACGGCTGTCACGATCTTCACCGCGAAAGGCTGCGGATCTCTGGCAGCGGTCGCGTGCAAGGGTTCCGCGATATGGTCAGTTTCGTCGCCTTGCTTCATTTCTTGATTACGCGTCTGGCGGTCTCGGAGCAGTAACAAACGCGCATGATGGACTGCCGTCTTACAAGCAGCAGGGAGTCCTCGGCGAACGATTGCTGGATTACACAGTTGACCAACGGAGAATCGAGTGGTCGCACGATGCCGGACGTCACGTGCTCAGCAATTACCTGGACTACGATCGGCATACGCGCTTCGTGTCTGAATTTCTAACGAAAGTGGACGGCGCGACTATGCACTATGGCCTCGAAGCCCGTTCGCCATTTTTGGATCAGGACTTATGGGAATTTGCTGCGGCTCTTCCGTTTCAACTGCGGTTGCGTCATGGCCGCTTGAAAGCAGTGCTTCGGGAATTGGCCCGCCGTAAGATTGGAGAACGAGTGGCAAGGGGGGGCAAGCGTGGGTTCACCATACCGGTTCAGCGGTGGATTACGGGAAGGTGGCGCCCGCAAGTTGAAGCAATGTTCCGCGATTCACTACTTGAAAAGGAAGGCTGGATCCGATCTGGTCCGGCACTGAGGTGGCTCGAAAAATCAACCGCAACCGGCTGGGCTCCAAAACAACTCTGGTACTTATTTGTACTCGAATCCTGGCTCAGGAATAACCAAACGTCGGTCGCGCCCGCCACGAATGAGATGGATAGCGATCTCGCTACAGCGGGCGTATATGCAGCCTAAGCACAACCAGCGACAGCTAAGTCGCAGAGGATGAACGTGAGACGGAGGACAGAGCAACCAGAGATTGATTCGGCATGGCCTCGTGGTTTTCCGAGGCGTCTACCGATCCAATCTGACTACGAAGCTGTGCGACCTTCGCAACAAGCGCGAGCAACTGAGGCGGGCGTGACTGCACCAGGGCTCACAGCTGTGTCAGGCACCTGGTCAGGTTCAAGCAGCTTGAAAGGAAGAGTTTTAAGTGCGTCAACAAAGCAGCCGGAATCAACTGCGCCGCGGCGTGCCACCAAAGAAAAGTGGGCTCGAAAGCGCGGCCACGCGCTGTCTTATGCCGGGCTCTTTCTCTTCACCGTGTTGCTTTATGCGCGTCCGGCCGAGTTCTATCCGTCCCGATTGACCGCGTCGATAGCTCTCATTGTCGCCCTCGCCACCCTGGCCTTTTTCATACCCACGCAGCTTTCATTGGAAGGCACGCTCACGGCGCGTCCAGCCGAAGTCAATCTGGTTCTACTCTTTTGTCTGACCGGGTTGCTTTCGATTCCGCTCGCCATTAATCCACCCATAGCCTGGCAGGAATTTAGCGGGACCTTTATCCGCTGTATCGTAATGTTCATTGTGATCGTGAATGTGGTGCGGACCAAGACGCGGCTAAAGGGGCTGCTGTTTCTCGCACTTGCGTCAAGCGTCTGGCTAAGCGTCGAAGCAATCAATGACTATCACCAGGGTGTGATGACCATCGAAGGTTATCGGGCCAGCGGCAGAGGCTCAGGCATCTTTGGAAATACAAACGATATGGCCCTGCACGTGGTCACGGTATTCCCGATCGCTATCGCTCTTCTATTCGGCTCAAAAGGGCCGGTGCGGAAACTTCTCTACGGCGCCTGCTCCGCCTTGATGCTCGCGGGGATAGTTCTCTCCTACTCGCGCGGCGCATTCATCAGTCTCATCGTGGTTGTCCTTTTTCTTGCCGTGAAGATTGGACCGCGCCATCGGCTAGGTATCGTGCTGGCGGTCGTGAGCCTTGGCGGCGCAGTGCTTTTATTTGCTCCTGACAAGTACGGAGGTCGTCTGCTCTCAATCTTCATTCCCAGCCTTGATCCGGGTGGTTCTGCCGACGCCAGACGCGGCGAACTTTTAAGGTCGTTGCATATCGCTATTCGCCATCCGCTGCTGGGGATCGGCATGGGGAATTACCAGCCTGAAATGTCTTACAAAGGGCTGGTCACTCATAACTCCTACACACAGGTTGCGGCAGAGATGGGCATCGCGGCGCTGGCTTGCTACACGCTGTTCATTGTCGGGCCGCTTCACAAACTTGGTCAGATAGTGCGCGAAACCTTCGCAGTACGCAGCAATTCGGACTATTACTATTTAGCGCTAGGTTTGCAGGCGTCGCTGCTTAGTTACATGGTGTCCAGTTTCTTTCTATCGGTTGCCTACGTCTGGTACGTCTACTACCTCGTGGCTTTTGCCGTCTGCTTGCGTCGCCTTTACGAAGGAGAGACCGGCAAAACGGTAGTAGTCGAGAAGCGCAAAGCACGGAAGCAAGGGAAAGTTCACGACACTCCTTCCTTCAATGAAGGCCGGACGGTAGTGACATGACCTTAAGATTGACGGCCGAGGTGATTTTCTGGTTGAGCGCTGCGGCGCTCTTCTACACCTATGCCGGCTATCCACTCCTGCTGGCTTTGGTCAGTGCGTTCCGACCGCGGCGAGTAAGACGCGGTGCTTTCGAATCAACGGTAAGCGTCATCATTACGGCCTATAACGAGGAGCGCGATCTTGCAGCAAAACTCGAGAACACGCTGACTCTCGATTATCCATCCGAACTCCTCGAAATAATCGTAGCTTCGGATTGCTCCAGCGATCGCACGGACGACATCGTTCGCGAATTTGCCCCGCGAGGTGTGCGGCTTCATCGTCAACCCCAACGATTAGGTAAGACCGCGGCGCAAAACGCGGGTGTCGCGCAAGCCCGTGGCGACGTCATCCTCTTTTCTGACGCTACCAGCCTCTATCAGCCGGACGTGTTGCAGGCGCTGCTGCCCAATTTCGCCGACCCAACCGTGGGCTGTGTAGCCGGTCGTCTCATCTATGTCGATCCAGCGGACTCGCGCATCGGTCGCGGGGCGCGTTCATACTGGAGCTATGAAACGTTTCTCAAGAAACACGAAAGCCGCGCCTGCTCTTTGATTGGCGCGTCGGGATGTCTCTACGCAGTGCGCAGAACGGCTTACGTGCCGCTATATCACGAAGCTTGCAGCGATTTCATCATCGCCACCAAGATGGTCGAACAGGGTTTGCGCGCGATCTATGAGCCGAACGCAGTCTGCACCGAGCTAACCAACCGGCGCAGCGATAACGAATTGAAGATGCGGGTGCGCATCATCGCGCAGACGTTCACCGATCTTTGGCAGCACGTGGCGATGTTGAATCCATTCCGAAGCGGCTTCTATGCGATACAACTGTTTTCGCACAAGGTGATGCGCTATCTCGTTCCGTTCTTTCTGATGACCATCTTTGTCGCTTCAGCAACGCTTTCGGGTTCTGTTTTTTATCGGATCCTATTCACTGCGCAACTCGCTGGTTATGCCTGCGCGGCGCTGGCCTGGGTACTCGACCTGGTTGGAATACGCAGCCGGCTGCTCGCGTTCCCCCAATATTTCGTGCTCGCGAATATTGCTTCGCTAATTGCTTTGTACAAATTTCTCCGCGGCGAGCGCTATGCGCATTGGGAGCCGATTCGTTAGCAGGATGAGTTGAAAGCTGCACAGGTGATTCTGAAGTGAAGCCCAACGTCTTATTCATCATCGACAGTTTCGAGCAAGGTGGCAGCGAGCGCCAGGCCCTGCAACTGCTCAGTCAGTTACACGCGAGTGGACAATGCAACGTCCATCTTGCGTGTCTACAGAATCGTGGGTCGCTGCGAGCCGACACGGATGAACTCGGCATCGGAGAAATCCTCGAATACCCGCTCACCAGTTTTTATGATCTCAACTTCGTTAAGCAGTTGCGCCGTCTCCGGCGCTTCATAAAAGAGAATGAGATCGACGTAGTGCATACTCATTGCTTCTACACGAATATCTTTGGCATGACCGGAGCATTCCTGGGCTCCGTGCGTGCGCGGGTTACTTCGAAAGGCGAAACCGACGGCTTTCGCACTCCGCTGCAAAAGCGCGCTGAACGCGTCGCTTTTCGCCTGGCGCATCGGGTCATTGCGAATTGCCTGGTCGTACAGAATCAGTTGATAAGAGAAGGTGTCAGTCCGGCCAGGATCGTGCAGCACTACAACGGTTTGGATTTGGATCGGCTCAAGGTTGCCCCGGAACTTCGACGTGCCGACGCGCTTGCCGCCTTTGGCTTGCCGCTGGAGCCGGCCCGCCGTTTCGTCACTATCGTCGCAAACCTGCACAACCCCGTGAAAGATCACCCGATGTTTCTACGCGCCGCGGCACGTGTGCGCGCGGCAGTCCCTGACGCAGCGTTCGTTATCGCCGGCGAAGGCGACTTGATGAACGGCCTCAGCGCACTCGCCGAGCAGCTCGGCATTCAACGCGACGTTTTCTTCATCGGCAGGTGTGAAGATGTAGGCCGGCTGCTGGCTGTTTCGGATGTCGGCGTTCTCAGCTCAAAGGCAGAAGGCTTTGCGAACGCCATTCTTGAGTACATGGCCGCTGGACTTCCGGTCGTCGCGACTGATGTGGGCGGCGTGCGTGAAGCGATCGTGGAAGGCGAAACAGGTTACATCGTCCCTTCGGGCGATGACCAGAAGATGGCTGAACGGATCGTCCAACTTCTCAACAACCCGGAGCGCGCGCGTTCGATGGGCAAACTTGGCCGCTCGATCGTCGAAGAAAAATTTTCGTTTGCGCATCACCTGCAGAACACAGTCGAGCTGTACGACGAGCTTTTGTCCGCGCCAGGGAGCGCGCCGTCCCGGATCGGCCACGAATGGCGACTGAGCGAATAAGAACGTTGACCACCGGGACCAGCCATCGATCAGCCAATAAAGCTGCAGGACCAAAAAGAAAGTCGGTACGCCGGCATCGCCTGCTGCTGGTCGCCGTGCTGTGCGCAGTGGTCTGGCCAATGTTGGCCTGGCTTGGAGCGAAATTACTGATCGTCAAATCTGACTTGGCTTTTGCTGAAGGGGCTGATGCGATCGTTGTGTTCAGCGGTTCTTCAACTTACATCGAAAGGGCAGATTGGGCGGCCAGACTATATCGCGAAGGGCGCGCTCCGGTTGTAGTTCTGACCGATGACAAGTTGAGAAGTGGGTGGAACGCGGCTGAAGAGCGCAATCCTTATTTTTACGAATTGGCAGCGAAGGAGTTACAAAACCGAGGCGTTCCCGCTGAAAGAATACGAGTAGTTTCTGAGGCAGCGTTGGGAACTTATGCCGAGAGCGTGAACGTATGCCAGTTCGCGACCAGTCAAAAACTCAAGAAGCTGTTGATTGTCACTTCAGCCTATCATTCCCGGCGCGCGCTTTGGTCCATGCGTCACGCCTGCGCGGGAACGGGGATAAAGACGGGCGTTAACAGCCCGCCGCCAGGATGGGAAACTCCGATGCCGTCGCGGTGGTGGTTGCGTAGATGGGGATGGAGAGTAGTCGCCGGCGAATATGTGAAATTGTTCTATTACCGGCTGCGGTACTGATCCCTATAACCTCACTAAGGACACTATCCACCGATTCCGCAGATTACACAGCGTGGCTTTTAGCCGCAAACTAGGCAGTCGTGATAGCCGAAAGCATTCAATGAGTCTGCGGAGCCTGCTCCGCAGGCTCGTTGAATGTTTCATCCTGAAACAACTGTTTGGTTGCGGCCCTGGCCGCGCTATGTAATCTGTGGATGTTTCAAGAAGAGCACAGGCGGGCCGAATGCTTTTGAGGTAATCAATGAGAATGTCAGTGTCTATGAGGAGTGCATTTCCTGCCACGCTACGATCTCCCGGAGGAACGTTTCGGCCGATTCCAACTGAGCGTTGTCACGCAGTTGTGTGATATAGCCCGCGCTATCTTCTACTTCCCGATAACTGAACGTTGCTTCCTGATCGAACAGCTCGTCAACTCGCTCCTCCAAAGCAGCGGTCAACTCATCAGCAGCCGGATCGGTGATTCGCTTGGTTCGCTTGAATTCGCGAATCACTCCTCGAATTGTTTCTTCCAGACGCTCTTTGGTGATCATACCCTGGTCCTCACTTGTTCATTTCAACTCGCGTCGTTCAAATCGGCAAGAGTTAGCACTCTAGTCACTAGCTGAATAAGAGAGATGTGTCGCCGTCCTTCGCACGGCGATCAATAACCTCGCGATAAATTTCAGTCAGAGAGCGCACATAGTTCTCAGGAGTGTACCGAGTAGCAACCAGGGCCGAGGCATTGGCCGTCAACCGTTGCGCCAGCTTGCTGTCGGTTAGCACGCGCACGACAGCCGCAGCGAGCGCGTCCGGATCCTTCGCCGGAACCAGCAGTGCGCTCTCGTGGTTCTTCACTATCTCAGTCACGCCACCGACCATCGTGGCCACGATCGGAAGATTTGCAGCCATGGCTTCCAACAGCACATTGGGCGAGCCCTCGCTATGGGATGGAAGCGCGAAGACGTCTGCCGCCGCATAGAAAAGCTGCACGTCGCTTACCTGTCCGGTAAAGATCACGCGCTCCCTGATGCCATGAGCGTCAGCCGCAGCCTCCAACCTGCTGCGCTCCGGTCCGTCACCAACAATAATCAGTTTGGAGGAGAGGTCAGGATTCGTGGCGCGCAGACGCTTGTAGGCCGCGAGCAGATCGATCTGGGCTTTCTCTCGCGACAATCGACCGACAGTAAGCACCATGCGTTCGTCACTCGCGATACCGAGTCGAGTTCTAAAAGACTGAACTTCGACGGCGGCAACCTTCGGCTTTGGTCTAACTGAGTTATGCCGCACGGAGATTTTCTCAAGCGGCACGCCGGTGCTGCTCGCGAGTTCTCGTGCAAACGCGTGGCAAACTGTGACCAGATGATCGGCGGTGGGCAAAGACCAACGATCAAGCAAATTGTAGGCGCGCATCTTCAGATCGGTCGTGGTGTAGCCGTGATGAAATGCTACCCACGGATATTCTCGCCAGAGCTGAGAACGCCATAGAAGAAAATGCGACTTAACGGAATGAGTCACAACGAGGTCAGGCTTTTGTAATTCGACGACGTTTCTGAGGGCAGGGAGTGTACGCAGGTCCAAACGTCTGCGTTCCGGAATGACTTCAACTTCCAACTGCAACCGGCCCGCCGCCGTTATGAATTCGTTCGGTGCTTGAGTGGCTTCAGTGGCAGCGCGCTTCCGTTCAAAGGTAACCAGATGCGCTGTGATAGTTGGAAAGTCGGGAGACTGTTCACTGAGTTCGCGAGCGGCGCGATGAAACTCCAGCACGTTTTTCGCGACCGCATTGATGCTCGTTGCTTCGACGAGCGAAAGAATCTTGATGGGCGCCGGTTGATTCATCGTCACTGATTTTCATTCGCCCGGACGGCAAGTAATTCTTCGTAGATCCCGAAGAGCGATTCGCCGGCCCTGGCCCAGTCATAGCGGCTGGCAACGAGCGCACGTCCGGCGTCGCTGAGCTGCCTGCGCAGTTCCTCATTCTCAACAACACCGGTGATTGCCTCGAGGAGTTGCGTGTTCGTGTCTGCGATGAGAATGTTCACGGCGGGCAGCACGTCCAGACCTTCCGCGCCGAGGGTAGTTGATACGACCGCCACGCCTGCGGCCATTGCTTCTAGAATTTTCAGCCGGCTTCCACCACCGACTTTAAGCGGCACTATTGAGGCTACTGCCTCGCGATAGTATGGACGCACGTCCGCAACCGTGCCGGTAACCTCGATGCCGCGAATCGACGCGAGTTGCCGAACCTCAGCAGCCGGATCACGCCCGACGATCGTGAAAACCAATTCCGGGTCGCGCTCGTGAACCGCCGGCCACACCTCGCGAGCGAAATCGACGACTCCATGTATGTTTGCGTGATAGTCCATTGAACCGACGAAGACAATTCGGTTCGCCCTGCTCGGCGACTGGCCAATACCGTTGGCATCCTGGTGAATCCGCCACGCCGCATGTGCTTTCCCGATTTCCTGATCGGAGTAGTAGGCGCTGTCAACTCCGTTTTCAATCACGCAGATTGAACTCGCGGGATTGAGTTGCAGCAGCCGCTCCCGGTCCCTTTGGCTGACTACGACATGGGCATCGAAATCGTGCGTTGCCTGTTGCTCCAGAGTGCGCAACTGTCGCGCGGTTTTCCGCGCGTAAGTCCGGCGCAGAAAATTCGGCTCACGTTCGCTGTATCGCTGCATTAGTTCTGATTCGATGTTGTGCCAATCGCAGATGACCAGCGGCTGGCCGGGCGCCGAGCGGATGATCGGGAGATAACCCATCAGATGAATGCTCTCGATCTGGACAACGTCGAAATCCTGCTCTCGTAGCATATGTGCCAGGGCCTGCTTCATTGGATCCGTAGTGTAGTTAAGCAAGGAGATTGGTGTGCGCCCTAAAGCGCCGCGAAGAATCTTCGCCGGTGTATAACCGCGATCGCGCGCGACAGCCACCACCTGTTCGTAGGGTTTTTCAAAATCCACGAGTGGGGCATCGGGATCGTTGAAGGCGAGCAGCGCTACGCGCGCGTTTTCCGAGAGGACTCGCGCCAAATGATAGTTTCGGAGTTTCGCGCCAGTGTCGAGTGGCCAGCAGACTCTAGGCGCCAGTTGCAGCACGCGCATGTTCGATCCTTTTGGTTTCAGGACAACTCTCCTAGCGGAATGCGCCGGTTGTTGCGCCTTTCTCAGAGTCCAGGGGGATTCTAACGGCAAAATCGACCGATGCCGAAGAGTATTTCCGGTTAAGTGCCTTGTAAAGCGGAAGATAAGCAATAATTTCTGGATTCAAGACCCGCTTGTTCCTGTATAATACTGATGGCACTTTCGCCGCCTTCCTAACGTGGTCCGCCGCACGATCCCCACTCTGAGACAGTTTTCCCGATGTTGCCGACTGAAACTTCAAATCAGCCGCAGTTTGCCTGCAGTGACGAGAATCGTCACTTCCGTATAGATCACCTAAAGGACGATCTGGCGGCACGTTCCGCTCGTGGTGGCGCAGTGACCGTGGGCGCGCAAGTCTTCAAGTTTGTGCTAGGTACCATCGCGGCTATTGTCCTCGCGCGATTGCTGACACCGGATGACTACGGCCTGATCGCGATGGTTGCCATTCTTGTCAATTTCGTTGGCATGTTTCAGTACCTGGGCCTGGGAACGGCGACCATCAAATGGGCCGACCTTAATCATCAACAGGTCAGCACTCTTTTCTGGATAAACATGGCGCTCAGCGCTGCGATAATGCTGGTCACTGTGGGCAGCGGCCCGCTGCTGGCATGGTTCTACAAAGAGCCCCGACTGATTGGAATCACAGCTGGCTACGGCATAACGATTCTGTTTGCCGGCCTTGCTATTCAGCATGAGGCGCTCCTCACCAGGCAGATGCGTTTCACGGCGATAGTAATCGTCGAAACTACCGGGCTAATGATTGGTTTCGTGGCCGCGGTCGGAGCCGCCTGGTACGGCGCAGGTTATTGGGCGCTGGTACTCAATCAACTGGTAATGACATTAGCAACAGTCGTGGGCGTCTGGAGTGTTTGCAGATGGCGGCCAGGATTTCCCGGACGCGGATTAGGTCTTCGATCGATGCTGTCATATGGCGGAAATCTGACTGGTTTTAACGTCATGACTTTCTTTTCGCGCAACCTGGATAACTTGTTGATCGGAAAATTCTTCGGCGCTCATCAGTTGGGCGTCTACTCGCGTGCATATCAAATGTTGCTGATGCCGATGCAGCAAATCAACGCGCCGCTCGCGGCCGTGGCGGTGCCCGCCCTGAGCCGGCTGGCTGATTCTCCCGATCGCTATCGCGCTGCCTATCTGAGAATTCTGGAAAAGATTGTGATGATCACAATGCCGTTAGGCGCGTTGATGATCGCAACTTCTGACTGGATGGTGCTGCTCTTGCTGGGCCCGAAGTGGACCGAGACCGGGAAGATATTCATGCTGCTGGGTATCGCCGCCATGATCCAACCCGTTACCAAGACTGCCTGGTGGCTCTTCTCCACGCAGGGTCGCACGCGCGAGTTGTTCCACTGGGGATTGATTGGCGGCGCTGTTGCCGTTGTTTCAATTCTCGCTGGCTTGCCCTGGGGCGCGACGGGCGTCGCGGCGTCTTACGCCGTTGCTGATCTATGCATCGCTACGCCGCTGTTGTTTTGGTACGTGGGGCGGCGCGGGCCGATCCGGGCGAGCGATTTCTATCGCACCATCGCTCCATCCGCGGGCGCGTCCCTCTGTTCACTAGCGCTCCTGTTCTCTTGTCGCCCATGGTTGCACTCTGTGGCAGGACTCATCCTACGATTGAGCGTTGCGTTTGGGCTCACGGTCGGTGTCTCGCTAGTAGTTTTCTCCGCCCTGCCGGCAGGAAGGTTGGCGATGCAGAGTTTCAAAGAGACGCTCCTGCTACTTTTGAAACGCGATAGCGAGTCTGTTGCCTAATCCACGCCACGACCAATCATGCTAAAGAAGTTCAAGCAAGCTGCACTGCAATCTCTCAAGGCGACGGGCGTCTCGACGCTGGTCCATAATAGCCGTTGGCGCCGGCAGCGACTCCTGATTCTCGCTTATCACGGAATCTCTCTCTCAGATGAGCACATCTGGAACGGTTCGCAGTTCATCTCGCCGGACACCTTTCGCTCACGCTTACAATTGCTTAAGAAATCAAACTGCGCCGTGTTGCCTCTCGATCAAGCCATCGAGCGGCTTTACGCGAGCGATTTGCCCGACCGGGCGGTGGCGATAACCTTCGATGACGGCACTTCAGATTTTTCTCGGCAGGCCTTTCCGCTACTAAAAGAATTTGACCTTCCCGCAACCCTCTATCTGACGACGTTCTATTCCCATTACCAGCGGCCCGTTTTCGATCTGATGTGCTCGTACCTGCTTTGGAAGGGGCGGAACGCGACTCTCGATTTGCAGAAGCTTACCGGACAGGATCTAAGAACAAAATTAACCGACAACGACGCACGAGAAGCGGCGCTGAGCCAGATACATGTCTTCGCGCGTGGGCAAAAGCTATCGGCCGACGAGAAAGAAGAATTTGCAGCTTCGTTGGCGGCGCACCTGCGCGTTGATTACGACGCTCTGCTCGAACAAAGAATTATGCACAACGTGACCGCGGCAGAAGTCAGGCAACTTGCTCTGGACGGCGTCGATGTTCAGTTGCATACGCATCGTCATCGGACTCCAAAGGATCGCCAACTCTTTCTCCGCGAGATCGAAGATAACCGCGCGAGTATCCAGGAAATGACGGGTCGCCGTGCTACGCATTTCTGTTATCCCAGCGGAGCCTATGATCAGATGTTTCTTCCCTGGTTGAAGCAGGCTGGGGTTGTTTCTGCGACCACGTGCGAAGCCGGCTTTGCGGCGCGCAGTTCCAATCCGTTGTTGTTGCCGCGGTTTCTGGATAACGAATCTCTGTCAGACATTGAATTTGAAAGTTGGTTGACGGGAGTGTCGCTGGCTATGCCGCGCCGGCGCAGCGGTGTCAGCGCACAGGTGGGAGGCATAGCATGACATTGATCGCCGGAATCCTGTCACGCCGTAATCGTCCGCTGCCAGAGTCAGCTTGCGCGAACCTCGCCCAATCGATCTCGCGAAACCCGGTTGATGAAGTCAAAGCGTTCAGGGACCGCACGAGCTATTTCGCGAAGGTCGACATCGGCGCCTTTGATGAACCCGGATTTTACGTAGACCGAAGCGGCGCGCTTTCGCTGTTGGCAGGCGAGCCGCTGCTATTCAACCACTCAAGCCGGCTGCAGGACTTGACTGCGATTCATGAGCAGGGCCTCCGGAATAATTGGGACGTTCTGCGCGCGGCCGACGGAACGTTCTGTATGGTCCATTACCAACCAGCAACGGCCACGCTCGCGTTGGTTGCCGACAAGCTGGGCATCAGGCCGCTCTATTATTGGTTAGACGACGATCTTATTGTTTTTGCCAGCGCGCTGCGCATCCTTGAAGAGTGTTCGCTGGTGCCAAAGAAGATGGATCTTCGCGCCGTAACTGAGATGGTTGGACTGGACGCCCCGCTTGCGGATCGCACTCCCTACGCCGGCATATCGCTGCTGAAGCCAGCCGAGGTCGTACAGGTAGCGAAGGGGAAAGTGTCTCGATATCGCTATTGGCGCTGGGACGACATTGAAGTTTCACCGGAACCTGAGCAAGCGCGCCTGGCAGTGGTATACGATCGCTTTCAATCAGCGGTAAATCGCCGCATCAAAAATGACAATGCGGCTACGGCCTACCTCAGCGGTGGTCTGGATTCCCGTTGCGTAGTAGCGGCGCTCGGCCAGAGCGGTGTGCGGGTAGATACCGTGAATTTCGCCAGACCTGGAACGCAGGACTACTACTGCGGAAATCAGTTTGCCGAACGACTTGGGTCAACCCACCAAAGCTTGCCGAAGGAAGAAGGCGATCGCGTTCCGGACTATTCATTACTGATGGCCAGGGCCATCGAGGAGTTTGACGAGGAATCCAATCACGGCGGTCAGTTATCGGCGGAGCGCCCGCGATTGGTCTGGTCAGGCGAAGGTGGAAGCGTCCTGCTTGGTCACGTACACCTGAGCGAATCCATTATCGAGTCGATGCGTGCTGGTAATGTTGACGGCGCGATCGAAGCATACCTCGAGCGAGAGCAGGTCCACGTTCCGCCCAAACTCTTCCGGGCTCCCCTTCTTGAAAATGCCCGCGATGTGATCAAGCAGGGCATTCGCGAAGAACTGGACCAGTTGCACGGCGCAGATCCGGGCCGGAACTTCTACCTCTACCTGGCGCTTAATGATCAGCGACGCAAACTCATGAGCCATTTTGAGAATATCGATCAGCACCGGCTGGAGTTTCAGTTGCCATTCTTCGATGGGCAGTTTGTTTCATCGATCATGGGGACCGAGCTCGATTGGTGCATGAGACACAAGTTTTACGTCAAGTGGTTATCGCAGTTTCCACCTGTGGTGACGGGCGTCCCCTGGCAGGCCTACCCCGGTCATGAGCCATGTCCGCTGCCGGCTCCGCCGGGGCTGGGTTATCAGTGGGACGATAGTTGCCAGGCAAAAGAGGACGCGTCGCAAAAGCAGCGGGTAATGAAACAAGCATCTGAACTCCTGCGGGCCGCGGACTTCCCGGACAAGATTCTAAACCGAAGAAATCTGCGCCTGGCTGCCTGGATTCATGCGCGCGGGTGGCGGGATTACAGATACGCAATCGAAGCGGCGCAAACCTACTATGCTTACTCGAAGAAGTGCGGCGGCGAATTCATCCTGTCGCTCACGTAGAAAGCCCACCTGGAAACCCGCATAGAAAGATGGAACGCACAATAACGACATCAGCTCAGGAACCGCCTCTCGACATTTCGCCGGCGAGCGCTGCGATGGCCGTGAAGCCCGAGGATGTGGTGCCCGCGGTGAGCGTCATCATTCCTGCTTACAACGTTGCGCCTTACATCAGGGAGACGCTCGACTCCGTCTTTGCTCAAACCTTTACTAAGTTTGAGGTGATCCTGGTTAACGACGGATCGTTGGACACCCGTGAACTCCAGTGCGCGCTTGAGCCCTACGCCGATCGGCTTTGCTACATCAAGCAGGAAAATGGCGGCGCCAGCGTGGCGCGCAACGCAGGATTGCGCGCAGCGCGAGGCGAGCTCGTCGCTTTTCTCGATGCTGACGATCTGTGGCTGCCAAACTATCTCGAGCAACAGCTCAAGTTTTTTCACGAACAGGACTGCGATCTTGTTTGCGCGGATGCGCTGGTCTTTGGGGATTCTCCGGACGCCGGGCGAACGTATATGACCGCGGTAATGGGGACGGCGCCTCCAGCAGGCGCAGTTTCATTTCTCGAGCTGGTGAGCGCGGAACGTAGTCTGATAACTTCCGGCGTGATAGCCCGCCGCGAACTGATTTTCGAAGTTGGACTATTCGATGAAGCACTGCGTAACGCCCAGGACTTTGATCTCTGGCTGCGCCTGGCCCGACATGGTGCGCGTTTGGCCTATCACCGCCAGGTGCTTTTGCGTTACCGCAGCCGTCTGAACAGTCTCACCGGTGACGCCACCAACTCACTCAACCGGGAATTGCGCGTCCTCGACAAGATTGAGCGGTCGTACAACCTGACGCCCGCGGAGAGCAGGGTGGTGGCGCCGGTCATTCGCAGCCGCCAGGCGATCCTGCAATTTGAATTGGCCAAGCTTCTTTTGGCACGAGGCGATGTCGAGCTCGCCCGCGCCGCTTTTTCGAAAGCGGACAACTGCCGGCGGACCTGGAAGACGCAAGTCGCACTCTGGTTTTCGCAGCTTGCACCAGGCCCGATGCAAGCTCTTTGCCTGCGTCGCATGCGGAATGCGACTGCAAAGGAGCCTCTTCACGAGGAGGTCGTCGGAATTTGATTAGCTTCGACCAGGCAAGATCTCCACGGGCAGAAATGTCCCAGTGGCTTAAGGACCGCTTCTATACCTCGGCGGCCCTTCAATATCCCTACACGTCCTGGATGGACCTTCAGTCCCGAGTCGCTCTGCTTCGCCAACAGCCTTACGAAGCTTCGCGCCGCATGCTTCACATGTGGAGACATCTGGGTACGGAAGGAATCGGTGAGAAGCGAATCGCGCGGTTGCTGCAGATCATC
>JBGPYG010000185.1:0-7400 GCA_041493085.1 Pyrinomonadaceae bacterium
TCATACTGGGACCGCGGGCGTCCCGCCCGCCCGCGCTTGCATCCGACGACGCTCGACTTTGCCGACTTCCCTGAACAGCAACCCGCGCGACCGAATCATCCGTGCGCATATGAATCTTTCGATTGTGCAGGAGGTAGTAATCGGCGATATTTGCTAATCGCTTGCGCGCGTCCTCGTCTTCATAACAGATCGGCTCATCGGAGATGTTCGCGCTGGTCATCACGAGCGGCCGATCCAGATTCTCAAACAGCAGATGATGTAGCGGCGAATAAGGCAACATGAAACCGAGCGTGTTAACCCGCGGAGCGACTGCTTCGGGAATCTGTGCCTCCGCTTTTCGTTCCAAGAGAACAATCGGCCGGGCTGGTGACAGCAGAAGCTGCTCTTCAGGCTCGGAGATTGCGCAATACTTTCTGATCACCTCCAAAGACCGAGCCATCAAAGCAAACGGCTTGTCTTCCCGATATTTTCGCCGGCGCAGCTCCTCGACGGCTTGCTGGCTTAGCGCGTCGCAAGCAAGGTGAAAACCGCCGATGCCTTTGATCGCCAAAATCTTTTCCTTCGCAATGAGCGCGAGCGTTTCGTTAATCGGATCGTTGATTGGATCTGAATTGGGCCACGTGCTTTTAGTGGTGGACCCGCGTGGCGTCACGGGATCGGGGCGGACACGCAGGTTTGCCCCAGCAAGAAAAACTTGCGGCCCGCAGTTCGCGCAGGCCGTCGGCTCGGCGTGAAACCGGCGATCGAGGGGATTCTCGTATTCAGCCTGACATTCAGCACACATGACAAACTCACGCATAGTTGTCTTTGCGCGGTCGTAAGGAACGTCCTCGATGATCGTGAAGCGCGGTCCACAGTTGGTACAGTTGATGAAGGGATAGCGATACCGTCGGTCATTCGGATCGAACAGCTCGCGCAAACAATCAGCGCAGGTCGCGACGTCTGGTGAGATGGGAACGAATTTCTGGCCGTCCGCAGCGCTTTCGACGATACGAAAGTCAGTGTGGTAGGCGCGCTCCAGGTTGTCGCTGCATTGCAGAGATTCAATTCGCGAAAGCGTGGGGGCGCGGGATCTCAATTCATTCAGGAATTGAGCGATTGATTCTTGCTCGCCCTCAACCTCGATTAGAACGCCAGACTCGTTATTCAGTACTCGTCCGCTTAGTGATTTTTCATGGGCCAGCAAGTAGACGAACGGTCGAAAGCCGACGCCTTGAACGATGCCCTCGATCTGAATGTTTACCCGCGTGATCATCGCCATACGCTCGTTCGCGGCTCCGCTAACTATGTGCGGTCGCCGCTTTGCACCACCGGAAGCAACTGCCAAATTCATCTGAGGCTACGCTAAAACGTTTCTAGTTCCAACGGATTTTTATTCAACCCTCTGCTGCCACAGTTTCGCCACCAGTTCCGTCCGGCCCGGCTGATGACTGGCCCGATTTGAGTAAGTAAGTAATATTCCGCAAGGCCTCAGGGTAATTTCCCACGGCAGAATCAAATCCCGAAAAATATCGCCCGTTTTCGCCAACATCGACCGGGGTACACCGATTGCAGAAGGGCGCTCAAAACGAGCATCGTCCTTGGACGGGGCTGTGAATCCCCATTTTTGAACCCGGGAATAGTTAGACCGTTGCAGTTCAATTCGGCTCAGATCAGGGGTCGGCGATCAAAGCGACCACACAGGACGAAATATTAACGGGAGAGACTGGAAGCCAGTTGCCGTCGAATCTACCGGGAGACTGACCAAACCGGTGACGGCACGTTTTCAAGCGAGATTTGCTGGTCAATGAGTTTCCCCGGCCCTTCAGAGCTTCGCCATAACAGTTAGAGAAACAGGAAAGGAGGCTTTATGAACCGCCCGAACCTTTCGATATGGCAGGTAATGCAGGCCAAGGGTTACTCGCGCCGCGACTTTCTGCAGTTCTGCGCAGTCGCGGCCACGGTGGCCGGCCTCGAGGCCAGTGGCTTTACTCAGATTGTCCAGGCCTTCGAAACCAAGCCGCGTCCTCCGGTGGTTTGGTTGCACTTCCAGGAGTGCACCTGCTGCAGTGAATCTTTCATTCGTTCTTCCCATCCCATCGTCGCCGACGTTTTGCTCGACACGCTCTCGCTCGACTACACCGAGACGTTGCAGGCAGCCGCGGGTTTCCAGGCCGAGAAATGTCTGCAAGACGCCATCAAGAATTATCCCGGCAAATATATCCTTTTGGTCGAAGGCTCAGTGCCGATGAAAGACGACGGCGTCTATTGCACGATTGCCGGAAAGTCCGCTGAGCAAATTCTGAAGGAAGCGGCAAAGGATGCGGCCGCGATCATCGCCTGGGGCAGTTGCGCTTCCAACGGATGCATTCAGGCCGCCAAGCCCAACCCCACCAACGCCACCCCCATTCACAAGATCGTGGGCCAGCCGGTAATCAACGTTCCGGGCTGTCCCCCGATCGCCGATGTGATGACCGGCGTGGTAACGCACGTGCTGGTCTATGGCGGAATACCGGAACTCGACAGCCAGGGCCGCCCGAAAGAGTTTTACGGACGGCGGGTTCACGATACTTGTTACCGCCGGCCTTATTACGATGCCGGCCTCTTTGTCGAATCATGGGACGACGAAGCGGCGCGCAAGGGTTACTGCCTTTACAAGATGGGCTGTCGTGGGCCAGTCACCTACAACGCCTGTTCCGTCACGAAATGGAATGGTGGTGTCAGTTATCCGATCCAGTCCGGGCATGGCTGTATCGGCTGCAGCGAGCAAGGGTTCTGGGACAACGGACCTTTCTACCA
The DNA here is from genome assembly GCA_041493085.1 of Pyrinomonadaceae bacterium. Taxonomy (GTDB): domain Bacteria; phylum Acidobacteriota; class Blastocatellia; order Pyrinomonadales; family Pyrinomonadaceae; genus PSRF01. The sequence continues at coordinate 2,779 of JBGPYG010000185.1, forward strand.
ACACCTGTCAGCCTTTCCGGGTTTTGGTATCGAGACCACCGCGGACAAGATCGGGACCGTCGCAGCCGTAGCCACGATCGGCGGCGCCGCCGTACACGCCATCACTTCCAATATCCGCAAACGCCGGTTGCGCAGCGAACTGGCGACTGAGTCGGCCACGCCGGCGAAATCTGTCGAAGGAGGTGATCAGTAATGGCCCGCGTTGTAGTCGATCCAATCACGCGTATTGAAGGTCACTTGCGTATCGAAGCCGTGGTCGAAAACGGCAAGATTACCGAAGCCTACAGCTCGGGCACGATGGTCCGCGGCTTTGAGAAGATTCTCAAAGGCCGCGACCCGCGCGACGCCTGGGCCTTTACCGAGCGAGCTTGCGGCGTTTGCACGACCGTCCACGCGCTCGCCAGCGTGCGCACCGTTGAAGATGCCCTGAAGATTTCGGTGCCGCAGAACGCCGAGCTGATTCGCAACCTGATGTTCTGCACGCAGTACGTTCAGGACCACACGGTCCACTTCTATCATCTCCACGCGCTCGACTGGGTAGATATCGTCAGCGCCCTTTCCGCCGATCCGGCCGAGACATCTCGTCTCGCCCAATCAATCTCCAGCTGGCCCAAGAGCTCGGTTGGGTATTTTTCCGATCTGCAAAAGCGCCTGAAAGCCTTTGTCGACACCGGCCAGCTCGGAATCTTCGCGAACGGTTATTGGGGACACCCGGCTTACAAACTGCCGAAGGAAGTGAACCTGTTGGGTGTGGCCCACTATCTGGAAGCGCTCGAGTGGCAGAAAGAGATCGTCAAGATTCACACGATCTTCGGCGGTAAAAACCCACATCCAAATTACCTCGTCGGCGGTGTTCCCTGTTCGATCAACCTGAACGAGGTCAACGCCATCAACTCTGAGCGGCTGAATCACGTCGGCAAGCTCATTAATGATGCGATTACTTTTGTCGAGCAGGTTTACATTCCTGACTTACTGGCGGTCGCCGGCTTCTATAAAGACTGGGCCGCGATTGGCGGCGGTCTGAAGAATTATCTCGCTTACGGAGATTTGCCCACCAAGGGTTACAACCACCCCGAGTTTTTCAAGTTCCCGCGCGGCGCAATTCTCGACCGGAACCTGAACGAGGTACACGAGGTCAACGGTCGAAATGCCGAGGAGATCAAAGAGTACATTGCGCATTCATGGTATTCGTACGCCGGCGGTGACGGCGTGGGCCTGCACCCGTGGCAGGGCGAAACCGAATTCAACTACACGGGACCAAAGCCGCCCTACGAATACCTGAACGTCGATGGGAAGTACTCGTGGATTAAAACTCCGCGCTGGAAAGATCATGCGATGGAGGTTGGGCCACTCGCTCGTTTATTGGTGGCCTTTGCCAAAGGCAGCACCGAAGTCAAGGACGTATTGACGGAAGCGATTCAGAAGCTGAACGTGCCGCTAACTGCCTTGTTCTCGACGCTCGGCCGAACCGCGGCTCGCGGTCTGGAAACGCGGCTAGTCGTACACTGGATGAAAGGCTTCTACGACGAGCTGGTAGCCAACATCAAGAGCGGCAATGTCACAACCTTTACCCGTGAGAAATGGGAACCGTCGACCTGGCCCGCAACCGCGGAAGGTGTTGGCTTGACTGAGGCGCCGCGCGGCGCGCTGGCCCACTGGATCCGCATCAAGGAAGGAACGATCGACAACTACCAACTGGTGGTTCCGAGCACCTGGAACGGTTCGCCCAAAGATGCGAAGGGACAGCGGTCAGCCTACGAAGAGGCCTTGATCGGAACGCCGGTGGCCAATCCCGAGCAACCGCTCGAGATACTGAGGACGGTACATTCATTCGATCCGTGTATCGCGTGCGCCGTGCACTTGTATGACCCGGAAGGCCGGCACATGCACGACGTGCGCTTTTACTAAGGAGGACGCCATGGCTACCAATGTGAGCTCAGTTGCTTATCGACGGGTTTACGTCTGGCAGTGGCCGGTTAGGCTTTATCACTGGGTGAATGCCCTGTGCGTCCTCGCCCTGATCGCTACCGGATTCCTAATCGGGTATCCGATGACGATCTGGAAGGCGAATGAAGCCTACCAGCAGTACTGGTTCGGCTGGGTCAGGTTCATTCACTTCGCTGCTGCCTACATTTTCTTCTTTAACTTTCTGCTGCGCATTTACTGGGGCTTTGTCGGCAACCGTTTTGCGAAATGGCAGAACTTTATTCCCCACACCAAAGAGCAAGTTCGCGAAATCGTGACCGTGCTCAAAGTGGATATCGCGCAAGCCAAAGTGAAGGGACCTATTTCGATTGGTCACAACGCGTTGGCCGGCGTTACCTACTTTCTTTCGTTCCTGGTTTTTCTGTTCCAGGCCGTGACCGGATTTGCGCTCTACTCGAGCATGAGTCCGTCGTTTTTCCCCCGTCTGTTTACCTGGGTGGTCCCGTTGATGGGCGGCGACGCTTCCGTGCGCCAATGGCACCATCTGTTCATGTGGTTCTTTGTGGTCTTTACGATCGTTCACGTCTATCTGGTGGCCTACCACGATCACGTAGAGGCGCGTGGGACCGTGTCCTCAATGCTCAGTGGCTGGAAGTTTGTGAAGGAAGATGCCGTCAAGAAATAAATCGATCGAGGTGCTCATTCTCGGCATAGGCAACGTGCTGATGGGCGACGAAGGCGTCGGGGTTCGCGTCGCCGAACACCTGAGCACGTCTGTCTTGCCCGATCAGGTCGAGTGCCTTGATGGAGGAACCGGCGGCTTTCATCTTCTCGGACCAATTCAACAGGCCAGGAAAATCCTCCTGGTCGACGCAACGGTGGACGGCGCGCCCGCGGGCACGGTGCGCCGTCTACGTCCGCGCTTCGCGAAAGAATATCCCCGCACACTGACGGCCCACGACATTGGTTTGAAAGATTTACTGGATGCATTTTATCTGCTGGGCGATTCGCCGGACGTGACGCTGTTCGCGATCTCGATTCCGCCACTGCAGCAGCTTGGAATGGAGCTGTCTGCTGAAGTCAACGCGGTTGTGCCACCAGTAGCGCGGATGGTGCTTGCAGAAGCGACCGCCTTAGCGCTGAGTTCGGGCGCAAAAACAAAGGCTTTCTAAGTCATGCATGAGTTGGCAATCACGCAGGGCATCTTGGAGATTGCCGAAAGAGAGGCGGCAAAGCACAACTCCTGCCACATAACCAGGATCAAGTTGCGGATCGGAGAATTCACCGGCGTCGTTAAAGAGGCCCTGGAATTCTCTTTTGAAGTTATCAAAGAGGGCACGCTGGCCGAGCATGCCCAATTGGAGATCGAAGTGGTCAAGCTTCGTAAGCGATGCCCGAGTTGCGACGAAGTATTCGAGTCAAAGGATCAGTTCGACTTTTTTTGCCCGAAGTGTAATGCCCCGGCGGAAATAATCTCGGGTCGAGAGATGCAGATCGAGTACATAGATCTTGATTAGCAGGAGGCACGAATGCACCGCATTGCAGTAGGCACCAATATCCTCGAAGCAAATGAGGCGATCGCGGAAGAGAACCGACAAATCTTCCAGGAGCAGGGAGTCTTTGTCGTCAACGTCATGTCCGCGCCAGGAGCGGGCAAGACGTCCGTCCTCGAAGAAACAATAAAGCGCATCCGCGATAAATGTCGTTTGGGAGTCATCGAAGGGGACTTGATGACCACTCTCGACACCGATCGGATTGAGGCGCTGGGCGTGCCCGCGTACCAGATCACCACCGGCACGGTCTGCCACCTCGACGCGCGCATGATTCATAACGCGCTGCACGGATTCAGCATTGACGGGCTCGAACTCCTCTTCATTGAGAATGTCGGCAATCTGGTTTGTCCGGCGGAGTTCAATCTGGGCGAAGAGCTGAAAGTGATGGTCTACAGCACTGTCGAAGGCGCTGAGAAGCCAAAGAAGTATCCGGTCATGTTTCATGAGGTCGAGGCGGTGCTCCTTAACAAGATCGATCTCATTCCCTATGCGGGCGTCTCGCTCGCAGAGCTGGTGGGCAATGTGCTCGATGTCAGTCCCGAAGCCGAGATTTTTCCAATGTCCTGCCGCACCGGGGAGGGCATTGATGATTGGGTTAACTGGCTGGTCCGTCGAATGGAGAAAGCGCAGCAGACGCGGGCCGACGCCGTAGCGATCGGTGTTTAGAAGCGCAGGAGAGACGACCTGCGGTGTTGGGTAAACATTTTGTGCCCACGGCCGCTCTTTTGAGGAGAAGCGTAGGAAGGATCGAACCCTATGTGTCTGGCAGTTCCGGGAAAAATTATCAGTATCGCAGGTAGCGACCCGCTGCTGAGGGGCGGCCGCGTGAACTTCGGCGGCATCATCAAGGAAGTCAATCTTGGCTATGTCCCGGAGGCGCAGGTGGGCGATTACGTGATCGTCCATGTGGGCTTCGCCATCAGCACCGTCGATCAGGCGGAAGCCGAACAGGTCTTCGAGTACTTGCGAGAGATGGGCGAACTCACCGAATTGGAAGTGAGCCCGATATGAAGTACGTCGACGAATACCGCGGTGCGCGTGAAGCGCAAACCTATGCCCGAGCAATCGGCCGCCTGGCCACGCGACCCTGGACCATCATGGAAGTCTGCGGCGGACAGACGCATGCCATCGTCAAGTTTGGCA
>JBGPYG010000176.1:0-7620 GCA_041493085.1 Pyrinomonadaceae bacterium
CATCATCGTCCGTCACGAACTGCACGCCACGATTCTCTGGTTGCCGCTGTTGCTTGTTCCGCAGTTGATTTTTGTGCTGGGCGCGGCCTGGTTGGTGTCTTCACTCGGCGTGTTTTTGCGCGACATCGCCCAGGGCATCACCCTCGTCTTGATGGCCTGGATGTACCTGACGCCGATAATCTATCCGGAATCGATCGTGCCGGAACGCTACCGACCTTTCATCAACCTGAATCCCTTCACCGCGCTGGTACGCAGCTATCGACGCATCTTCCTCGAAGGCCTCGCGCCCGATTGGTTGAGCCTCGCCTACTTCTCCGCCGTCGCCTTAGTGCTTTTTGTTTTTGGTTACTGGTGGTTTGCCAAGACCCGCCGCAACTTCGCCGACGTGATTTGAACTCCGGGGCAACTAGCCGAAATTCCTTTTCCAATTAAAGAATATGCGGCCAGCTCAGATAAAAGGGTGAGGTTGCCTTCATCCCAATCGGCTAAACAACAACACAACTATGTGAATCGTCAGAAGGAAGAAAGTTACGTTCTCTTAGTAGGTGAACGAAATCTATTGCCGGGAATCCCGTTACGATTTCAATGTTCCGCACTTTGCGCTGCTCGCGACTCCTTCCGAGCCGCCCAAAGCGAGTCGAAATGTCTTAGGAACGATATGTAGATTCCTCCTTCCTTAGCCTCGAGTTCCAGATGTGGAAAAAGCCCTCCTCGGCCTTCTCTCAGATAGAATCCAACGATCATTGCCTTGTTGGTACTAACTATCATGTACGTGGGCGCGGAGTCGTAATGACCAAGCTCGATATTTTTGCGTAAGTGTTCTGGGACAACGTCCCTGATGAATTTGCGATGCAATTTATCGAATGCCTCTATATCATCGTGTATGTCTTCATAACCACGCCCCTCTTCCACGGCCCTCCCTTGTACGAACGCAGATTCGGAATCAAGGATAAGGAGCTTAATCTTACAGCCTTCATCGAGCTTCTTTTGAATATGTGTTCGCATCCGGTCACTGGTGAAACTCATCATAGAAACACCGAGAAGCCGAATCTCACTTTCTCGCTCGGCTTCATCAAGAAAGCTACCGAAATCTATATCGGAACGGACCGTGTGAATTTTTCTTAGCCCCAAAGAAGTCAGCTCGTTCCCTAAGGATAGAAGCCGGTTCTGCTCGTTCCCGAAGGATAGAAGCTGGTTTATGTCATTCAATCTATTGTTAAGCGAGGATCTCTCAATGGCGTCAAGAATACTGTCAGCAATCAGAGTTTCGAACTGTCTTCGAGTGTAAAACTCAACCACCAGGCCGATGGTGCCAGCGGTTAGGATGGCTATCCCGAAATCTCGCCAGTACTCTGAGTGGGGCAATTGATCTCTGAAGACAATCAACAGGAACCCAGCCATTGCCATCACCAGAGCCATGAGGATGAATCGATATCTAAGCAAGGCAGACTTCAGTTGAGCTAAGCTGTTTTTCACTGACGCTCGTGTCTCCATAGATTCACCATCCATCCGAATTCACATATAGACTAGTGAGGGCACTGGAACTCGGGGCCGGTCGCGCGCCATCTCACACCAAAGCAATGGAGGAATGGCCCGCCTCCTGAAAGAGAGGATTCACCCATCGTTCTAAGTTGTTCATCCCATTGTTCAAATCCCTGAAGTTTCCTGGCGACCGAGAAAACTGACGTTTGCAAGAGACCAACCAACGCGACTCCATTATTTCGAAGCTGGATTTGGCGAGTGTGCAAGGGAGCAGGCCCGTGAGAAATTCAGCCTTCCTTGAGAATAGCAAGCGAACAATATCCCGAGCTAATAGAAAAAGTCAACGCGTCTTTGGCCCGCTTCTCTTGTTTCGGATCCCGTCAACTTTTGCAGGTCTGGCCTCTCAATTTCCAAGCCAGAGCAGCGGAAGCCGGGAGCCTTCGCGAACAACGGCCAGAGCCGCGGGTCGACTCGCTGTACGCGCGATGATTAGGTCGTGGTGAACTACCGAGAATGTTGTCTCACTAAACATTCGGGTTGGGCGCTGCTGAGTTGCCTGCATCAAGAGCAAGCACCACGACTACTCCCATCAACCACCAGAACACCAGCGCGACTTCGCCGTCGCCGAAGTTGTAGTTAACCAGTGAACTGGCGAAGAAACCTGCGACCGCGCCAGTGACGCCGAGCAGGAGCCCGTAGCGATTCGTGTCGCTCGAATCGCGGAGAGACTTCTCGCCGCGCGAAGCCGTGCGCCAGAACACCCACATGATCCAGAGCCAAAACAGGAGCGCCGGCAACCCGCGATCAAACGCCAGTTGCAGCGGAGTTGAATGCAGATGAAGCATGTCGGTGCCGGGGAAGCCCCACTCCGTCCAATGCAGGTGCATCGCGTCCATCCCGTGTCCGAACAGCGGATGAATCATCATGCGCGAGAGTCCAACTCTGGCGACCTCGACACGCAATGAAGAGCTCGGGTCCTGTAGCGACAAGGCATGCTGCGCGCGCGTCTGGTAAACAACGAAAGCGCCAATCGCAAGCAGCAAACAAATACCGGCGAGGCTTAATACTTTGGCCCTTCTTCCCAAAGCGCGCGCACTAATTACAACGACGCCGATTGCCAGCGCTACCAATACAGTCCGCATGGCGGTCAGCGCAATGCCCAGCGCGAGTAGCGCGAGCGCCGCTGCAGCCAGCTTCGAACGAAGGTTCAGACCGTGGTTCTTGAAATTTGCGAGCGCCAGGCCCAGAGCAAGTTGCGCAAGAATCTGGAGAATCTCCGAATAGGTTTCGTAGTGGCGCGTCCAGCCCGAGGCGCGAAATCGATGCGTTGGATTGCTGCCGACAATTCCGGAAGGCGACGGCCGTTTCTTGATCGGGTCGGTCACAATCAGACCAGGACGTTCGAGGTGTTCGCCCTGCGTGATCACACTGACGGTCAGTTTAGTTTCGGGTGGCGAGTTTCTTATTACCTCGTCGATGTCGGCGACGGAATAGATTCGTCGCCCCCCGATTCTCCAGATGTCATCACCCTTGCGAATGTGAAGCGCCTGCAAAGGACTCTCCGGCGCTACGGAATCAATAAGAATTCCGCGACCGCGAAGCAGATCGTAAACGCTGTAGACCGTGCCCACAGCGCCTGACAGGATCATCACCGCGACCAGCAGCACCACGGTTCGTCTCGTGACGATTGCTTGCGCCAGATAAAAAAGGAAGATAACGCAGGTTGATTGGATTTTGGCGACGCTGATGCGCGGTTCCTGGGAAAGAAAAGACGAGGCCACGGTCCACAGAAAGAAGAGCCAGATTGGCAGATCGAACGGCGTCCGGCGCAAGCCTGTTTTTCTACTGGAGATTGTGCGGACTAGCCAGCCAGCACCGACGATGGCTAATGAGATTTCGGCGGCAGCGATTGAGTGGGGCGCGAAAGCAGAATAAAGAAAAAACCCAATGGTGGCCGCCCTTTGCCCGAGGCGTGACCACTGTTCGCGTCCGCTGGGCGCGGCTGATTCTCGGGCGGGTTGATCTGCTTGTGTGTTCAATAGAGTGGTTGCTGCACTCAAAATACAGAACGGGGAGCGGTAGCGACCCGGTGCTAGATTCAACTTGGCAACGGACCTTTAAGGTCGCCTGATTGTAAAGAACGAGCATTAAAGCTCAGTTGAGTGGAGCACCCGGTCGCTACCGCTCCCGGTTCTGATGTATCGGTTATCTCCACCGATGTTGAAGTCCCTAAAATCAAGTGCGTTGACAGCTATATTTTATGCATGTTAGCGTAGCCCTGGCGTTTTTCATTCAGGAACGCCAGAGCTTAAAAGGTACTGCACCGGGCCCTGCTTGATTCACAACTCATCTCCACGTTTGACTCCGCTCCCATATTCAGTGATACATAATACTCCTAATGGCTTTCGAAAAAGCTAAGGTCGTAAAGGCGGCTGAGAAATTCCTTTCGCTGGGAAAGATCAACGCCGCCATCAAAGAGTATCGTCAAATCATCGAGCACGATGTTGACGATCTCACCGCTCTCAACATGTTGGGAGATCTTTTGGCGCGCGCGGGCGAAAAAGAGGAAGCGGCGTCCTGCTTTCTGCGCATAGCCGAACACTATCGCGAACAGGAATTCCGGTTAAAAGCCATTGCGATGTATCGGAAGATCGAGAAGCTCAAGCCTCGCGATCCGGCAACCGCAAAGGAGCTTGCTGCTCTCTATTCGGCACAGGGTCTGATTGCAGATGCGCGTGCGCAATATCTTGTAGTTGCTGATGCTCACACACGAGCCGGCGACAGCAAGCAAACTCTCGAAGTGCTCCATAAGATTGCCGACCTCGATCCTCATAACACTGATATCAGACTTAAGCTTGCGGATGGTTATCTCAAGGAGCGAATGCACGGGGAGGCAGTCAGAGCCTATACCAAAGCTGCAGACCGTCTGCTTGAGAACGCACAGTTTGAAGAGTCTCTTGCCGCCTACTCCAAAGCCCTCGAACTGCGACCCCATGATGGAATAGCCCTCAAAGGTTTGGTTTCGGCCCATGCGGCACTAGGCACGGCCGAGGACGCGGCTGAGATACTGGAAAAAGTGATCGCGGACACACCAGACGATCCCGAACTCATTAGCATGCTAGCGCAAGCCTACATCGAGGCAGAAGACGGGGCTGGCGCCGAGCGCGCCATTGCGATGCTGATGACGCACGACGCTTCAAACTATCGCCGCTATATTGAGGTCGCGCAGGTGTATCTGAAGCTGGGCCAGGAAGACGAAGCTGCCAGAATCCTCGACAGCATCCTTGAATCCATGCTTGCGGGACGCGAAGAAAATGATTTGCTCGAACTCGTTAATGAGCTGCTGGCGCGTGATCCTGAACATGTAGCCAGCCTTCGTTTGCTCGCCAGGATCCATTGGTGGCAGCGCGACATGGAGAAACTGCGCGCCACTCTGGAACGCCTGGCGGAAGCCGCCGAGGCTGGCGACCTTGCCGACGACGAACGGTATGCTCTGACTCAACTGTTGCGTCTGGCTCCCGACGAGCAACGTTATGTGGACCGCCTGCATATGCTTGGAGGTTCTTTGGAGGAAGGCGTCGAGGGGGCGAAGATGTTGAACGACCCGGCGCTGGCTACCGTTCCTTCCTTCGAAACCTTTGCTATTGTCGGAGGCACAGAGCCGGCGATTACCCAACCGGCCGACGGCGGAGCGGCTGAATTCGAATGGAACTCAGTAGCAGACGAAGGCGCTGCTCACCCAGGAGTTTCTTTTGCTGATCTGAACGAGCCTGAGGTCAGCTCAGAAGGCGAGTCGGTTAACGTTTCACCTGATCCGATGCGGGCAGATCCGTTTGCGGCGCAATTTGAATCCACCGAAGGTGGTGGACAAACAGCCGCTGAACCGATGGCCGATGATGATGGGCATGCTGCGAAAGTTAGGGCGATGCACCATGAACTTGAGAGCGTGGATTTCTATATCACGCAGGGTTATTCCGACATCGCTCTAGACACGCTTGAACTGCTGGAACATCAGTTTGGTTCCCATCCGGAAATCGATGCGCGTCGCGCGAGGCTCCAGGTGGGCGGCGCACCGGGAGCTAAGGCAGACGTTGGTCCTCAACCCGTTGCCAGTGGTTTCGAGGGCGGGACTCATACGGATTTAGTTGCAGACATCGGTTTCGGCGAAATCGAGATCGAACAGCCACCAGCCGTTTCCGTCTCTACTCCGGTTGGTAGCGGAATCGATTCGGGCCTGGCTGAGATCTTCGAAGAGTTCCGACTGGAGGCCGAAGGGGAAAGCACAACTTCCCACGAAGACTACGAAACGCATTACAACATGGCTACGGCCTACAAGGAGATGGACCTTTTAGACGAGGCCATCCGCGAATTTCAAATAGCCGCTACCTTGACGGGGTCTGCTGATGGCACGCCGCGGTATTTTCAATGCTGCAACATGCTGGGCCACTGTTTCGTGCAAAAGAGCATGCCGCGCGCTGCGGTGCTTTGGTTCAAGAAGGGCCTTGAAGCGCCCGGGCGCAACGCCGAGGAAAACAAGGCCCTGCAATACGAACTTGGTTCAGCGTTCGAAGAGATGGGCGACCTGACTCGCGCTGTAGCAGCGTTCACTGAGGTGTACGGCGTTGATGTTAGTTATCGCGATGTTGCTGATAAGCTCGAAAGCCTTCAGGCGCGAGCTGCGGCCCAGAAGAAGAAAAAGAAAGGGAAGTAAGTAGTGAATCGTAAATCGTGAATCGTAAATAGTCGAATAACACCCGTTCTTACTGTTCACGATTTACGATTGACTATTTAACCATGTCGGCAAAGCTAAGCGTCATTTTCTATATTGTCCTCTGCCTGGAAATTGGCATTGTGCTTACGCTTCTGCCGTGGATTCCGCAGGGCACGCTTGGTCTCAGCGACTGGGGCAATAACTATTTTCTCTTGTACGCCGCGCGCAAAACCGGCATGCATGCGCTGCAGACTGTGGTTGCCTCCGGATGGATGCGCGGTGCAGTGACTGGCGTCGGCCTCTTGAATATCGGAATCGCCTTTTGGGAGATTTTCCATTTCAAGCAAACTGTCCGTACGCTTCAGGAAAGTACTGAACCTGCCGGTAGCGCCAAAAAAGATAAGTAGTGTCTTAGTTTGATTTACTCTGCGTTAACTCCGCGTTCTCTGCGTCTCTGCGGTGAATCCTGGCCGCGAAAAGCTCACCGCAGAGACGCAGAGGCCGCAAAGGGTGCGCAGAGAAGAGTTGAAATTAAGACACTGCCAAAAGATGCCGCTCAATTCGCGATACCCACTCCTCTATCTCATCACGAGCGGCCAGACGACCGCCCGGACAACGCCGGCAACTGAAGACTTTTCCAACCTACTCCATCTGGTCGAGGCTGCCGTGGCCGCCGCGATCGATCTCGTCCAGATCCGTGAAAAGAACTTGAGCGCGAGCATCCTCTACCAGCTCTCGGCGCGCGCCGCCGGCATCACCAGAGGAAGCGCTACCAAACTACTTGTAAACGATCGTTCAGACATTGCCGCCTCTGCCGGCGCAGACGGCGTTCACCTAACCACATCCTCCTTACCGGCTGAGGTGGTGCGCCGCACGTTCGGCGATGAATTCTTAATCGGCGTCTCCACTCATTCATTGGCTGAGGCTGACGTCGCTCGTCGAAACGGAGCTGACTTCGTTGTCTTCGGTCCTGTTTTTGAGACCGCATCCAAGCGTGAATACGGCGAGCCTCAGGGACTCACTAACCTCCGGAAAGTTAGTTCAGAACTGGCGCCATTTCGGGTTTTAGCATTAGGCGGAGTAAGCATGAGCAACGTCGCTCGGTGCATTCAGGCGGGCGCGCGAGGGATTGCCGCCATCAGAATGCTGAGCGATCCAATAGAACTGGACAGGATCGCAAATGAAATTAGACAAAGCTTTGAAAGGCGCTAGGAGTCTGTCGGGCAAAATGGGATTCTCGGCGTAGTCTCAGCGTGCTCTGCCGCAACCAAACGCGTCAGCTCCGGAGGAGCAAAATGTTTATAGCTACGGAAGGTAACCCAAAGACAAGAGCTCCAGTGGAGCGAAATGTTGTAATCGACAGGTCGCCTCGGCAACATTCCGCTCCTCCGGAGCTGGCAAACTTTATGGAGCCCGCTGACTATAAA
>JBGPYG010000009.1:0-25391 GCA_041493085.1 Pyrinomonadaceae bacterium
GAGCAGGATCGCGCCGCCGCCCGCGCAGCCGCGTTGCTTCACGACGTGGGCCATGGATCGTTCTCGCACGTGATGGAAAAAGTGCTTGGCTTCCACCACGAAAAATGGACCGTCGAGGTTGTGCTCAGTGAAGCCACCGAGATCGGCCACCTGCTGCGCTCATACTCGACCGAGCTGCCCGCAAAGGTAGCAGCGATTATTGAAGGCAACTTTCAACCAGCCGCTTTAGCCCAACTGGTTTCTTCCCAACTCGACGTGGATCGCATGGACTACCTGCTGCGCGATTCATTGATGACGGGCGCCAAGTATGGAATTTATGATCTCGAATGGATCATCAATGCTCTGGCAATCGATGAAGAACACGATCGGATCTATGTAGCGGCGCGCGGGCTATATGCAGTGGAGGAATACTTACAAGCTCGCTACTACATGTTTCGCCAGGTCTATTTCCATCGCACGTTGCGTTCGGCGGAAGCAGTGTTGCGGGCGATTCTGCGGCGCGCTCTGAAGCTGCTGGAAACTGGCGAGCCGGTTTGGTACGCGCCAGGCACGGCCTTTGAGAAAGTACTGCGCCGAAACCCTTTATCGATCACCGAATATCTTGAGGTGGACGACTCTGACGTTTTGTTTCACGTTAAGCAGTGGCAGCGTTCGGCGGACACAATTCTCGCCGACCTCAGCAAGCGCTTCACCGGCCGCCGCCTCTTCAAAGCTATAGATCTTGACATGCCGGTGGCGGAGCGACCGGACTTTCTGTCGGCCGCACGAGAGTGCGTTATGCAGGCGGGTTACGACCCGGATTACTACTTCATAGAAGACCGTGCGAGCGATGTTCCTTATTACAACTATTACACCGCGGAAGGCGCTGAGCCCAAGAGTCGAATTTATGTAGAGGACGGCTACGCGCGCCCTTGCATTCGCGAGATCACCGAGATTAGCGAGGTCGTTCGCGGACTACAACGCGGCTACGAATTGCACCGGGTTTGCTTCCCGGCAGAAGTGAAAATGGAAGTCTACAAGCTTTATCACAATCTGACTCCGAAGGATCGCTCGGCTGCGGTGTAATCCAATTCTTTGTATAGTGAAATTAGAGATCGTAAATCATTCCGTTTAGAGGCGGGCAAGACCCGCCGGTGCAACGTTGAGACGGCGGGCAATGCCCGCCTCTAAACGGTTCGGCTAACGCGCAATGGCGAGAGTAGCGGACGTAAATACGGAAGAAGCTGACCGGTATGTTAAGGAGGTGTTGGAGGCGCAGAGCAGAGACTGGGGAGCCCCTTTGCTGAATCATCTTCTGTACGCGCGCCGTCCGACGATCTTTCGCGGCGCACGGGGAATGTGGGGTGGCATCGAAGGCTCCGGGCTAATCGACGCGAGTTTGCGAGCGCTGGTCAATCGCCGCGTAGCCTTCCTCAACGGTTGTGAGTTTTGACAGGACATCAACGCTGCCGTGGGCAGCCAGCTCGGAGTTTCCAATGAGAAGATCGACGCCCTCCACGACTATGCAAGCAGCGACCTTTACAGTGAGGCTGAACGCGTAGCGCTTGAGTTTGGCGACGCCATGACAATAACGGGTCGAGATGTAGGCGACGAACTCTTCGAAAGGCTGCGCATGTTTTATGACGAGGACGCTTTAGTGGAGCTGACGGCAACGATTGCGTGGGAAAACGCGTCTAGTAAATTCAATCGCGCACTGCGCGTACCGTCCCAGCAGTTGTGGAAGAAACGCTAGCCAATTTCATCAAGGCTTTGTCGGAACGCTGACAGTTTCACCTCCAAGAAGGCCTCCCCGATTTTTCGAGTAATGCAATTTCTTCAACCACAAATACGCTTCATAACATCGGCAGGAGTCTCGGCCTGTCGAGATGCTTGTCTCTCCTTGATAGGCCTTGCATTGGTGTCGCTCAGTTTTCCAGTTAGCACGCCAGCACAGCCCAATAGCATCCGCGTGGACTGGATCCAGAAAGAGGTTGAGCAACGGCCCTTAACTTTGGCAGTTTTGGATTTTGGCGACTCTAACATTGGACGCCTGGCCGCTGAAAAACTCGCCTTAAGTTTTAAACGCGAAACGGGCGTAGGCATTTTGGACCGTGACCAGGTTCGGGCCGCGGCTCGTGGCGTTGGATATGGCGGATCAATAAACCTTTCGCTCAACGAAGCGCGCGATCTTGGCGCGGCGCTGGGTTGCGATTTTTTTATTTTGGGAGATGCGCAAACGCTTCGTCGCTCGCCTTCGACAGGCCCGGTTTACTTCGAATCCTACGCCTCGATTTTTGTGGTGAGTGCGCGAACAGGCAGGCTGGTCAGATGGGAACGTCCCAGCTTTCAGGGAATTTCCGCGCCAATTGCGGAACAGGCTCTGCTCGCGCAGTTGTCTAGCGGCTATGCTGAACCCCCGTACACTATTTCAATTCATCGTGCGCAAGAAGATGAACGCGGCGAGCGCGAACTGACAGCGGTCGACGAGCACGTCCCAATCATCGAAGAAGCACCGGACGACGACAAAGCTGCCGCAGCGGAGGGACTGCGGTTGCCGCGACCCTACCGGCGCTTAGTCCCCGCGTACCCGGAGACTGCTGCGCGCGCGGAAGCCGAAGCGACCGTCGACGTGCTGGTAGATCTTGACGCAAGTGGCGAGGTGACGCGCGTTGAAGTTGCCCGTTGGGCAGGATTTGGGTTGGACCAGGCGACGGTGGACAACGTTCGTCGGTTGCACTTCTTTCCCGCAATGCGGAATGGAGTGGCTATTCCGATTCGCGTCTTGCTGCGCTATAACTTCCGCAAGCCGGCGAACTAAACGAGGGGAAAAGGAAAACCAGGGGAAGGGGCAAAGGGGAATGGGTAAGAAAAGACAACGGATTCTCGCAGCGCTCTGCCTGGTGGCCGCGCTTTCGTTTTACCCTTTCCCTTTTTCCCTTTCCCCGATTTCATTGTCGGCCCGCGGCGAGTCAACACTTGTTTCGACCGCCACTCGCGAAGGTCGGCTGGCAGTCTTCGATGACGCCTGGGCCAGAATTAATGAGCGTTACTACGATCGCACTTTTCACGGTCTGGATTGGGACGGTCAAAGAGTCACCTCTCGCTTCCTCGCCGCAGAAGCCAACTCCAGCCAGGAGCTTTATGCAGTGCTGCGCCGCATGATTGCTTCCTTAGACGATCCGCACACTCGCGTCTTTGCGCCTGAAGAAAAGTTTGACTGGTGGCGCCCGCGGTTTGTGAGTATCGGCCTCACGATAGCAGAAGTTGATGGATTGCCAACTGTTGTTCAGGTGGAGCGCGGCTCCGCGCCGCAACGAGCAGGCGTTCGCCCCGGTGACGTGATTGAAACCGTAAACGATGAAGCGGCACTGTCTCTCGTCAATAACCGGTTAACTAAACTATCTGCCCCCGCGAGCGCCGCATCGCGGTTCCGCGCTTTCGCGAAGCTGCTGGATGGCCCCACCGAAACCTCTGTCGAGGTTGGTTGGCAGGGAAAAGACGGCAAACAAGGGGTTGCCCGATTTGATCGCTACTGGCAGCAGCGCGAGCTTGGCGTGCGGGGGCGTCGCGAACGAGGAGCGTATGCGGTTATTGAGATTGACGCGTTCACGAAACCGATTGCCGCAAGTTTTGCTCGCGTGCTTAAGGAGAAACTGCCCGGCGTGCGTGGCGTAATTCTTGACTTGCGCAGCAATGGCGGTGGGGATGCGGAAGCGATGGCTGATGTCGCCTCAAGTTTTCTCGAGGCAGGTTTTAACCTGGGCCAGTTCACCGATCGAGCCGGGACCAGCTTCACGATCTCTACGCATTCTAAATCTCCCTTCACGCCGGAGCGAATTGTGCAAACAAAGCTGCCTCTGATCGTGTTAACAAGTGAACGCACCTCGAGCGCGTCAGAGATTTTTATCGAGGCGCTCAAGGTGTCTAAGCGCGCAACAATCATTGGCACAAAAACCTGCGGCTGTGTGCTCGCGGTTCGCACACGCCACCTGTTACCCGACGGCGGCTTACTCGACGTCAGCGAGCTTGATTATGAAACTGCCCAAGGCGATCGTCTCGAAGGACACGGGCTAAAGCCTGACGAGACTGTCCTGGTCGAGCGAAGCGATCTGTATTCCGGACGCGATCGCGCGATGGAATTGGCAATCAGGCAGTTAACAAAACTCGAAGCCTCGTCCAACTAATAATCCGATCGGGCGTTGCCACAAGAAGTAATTGAACTAGTCCGCGGCGCGGACGAGTGACAATGCTTGGCAACCCGCAAGGTTAGGCGAAAGTAGCCGGTGGTCTGCGCTACGCTTCGACCACCGGCTACTATCTTGCAGCCTTCCGGGCTGCTGAGTTTGCACGGCGTAGCTGCAGTAGTGCGCGGTGCCTCATGCTATGATTCGCGGCGAAATTCGAACCCGCTGGTAAATCAATAATGCTTTATCTGTCGCAAGTGTTGGGTCGCCCCATCCGCGATCTTGAAGGCGAGCGTGTGGCGACCGTCAAGGACGTTATTGTGCGCCTTGGTGAGGAGGATCATCCACCCGTCACCGGTCTCGTCGCACGCTTCGGGCGCCGCGAGTTTTTCCTTTCACGCTGGCGCGTTACCGAACTTAACGAGCAGGGAGTGCGGCTAAATTCTGACAAACTAAACCTGCGCCCCTTCGTGCGCCGCGCTGGCGAGGTGCTGCTTGCTCGCGACGTCCTCGATAAGCAGTTGATTGATGTAGACGGCAAACGCGTGGTGCGTGTGAACGACGTGCAGCTCATCGAAGCAGCGGGAGACTGGCGAGTGACTGGCGCGGACGTTAGCTTGCAGGGTCTCTGGAGACGGCTCGCGCCCACCGGTTTCATGGGCACGCGCACGCCGGTCGAAGTGCTGGATTGGGCCGACGTTGGTTATCTGGCAACCGACGCGGCGACTGTCCAACTTAAGTCTTCGAGCGGCAAGCTGGCGCGGCTCCACCCGGTCGAGATTGCGCGGCTCGCTGAAGCGCTCTCCTACCATCACGGCTCCGAAGTAGTCGAGTCGCTTGATGATGAAACAGCGGCTGAGACGCTCGAAGAGATGCCCTCGGAGCGACAGGTGCAAATTCTCGGAGACATGGACGAGGAACGCGCCGCTGACATTCTCGAATGGATGTCGCCGGATGAAGCTGCCGACGTGCTGGGTGACTTACCTGAAGAAAAAGCAGAAGAATTGCTCGGGCTGATGGAGGACGAAGAACAAGCTGACGTCGCTGAGTTGCTGCCCTACGAAGACGACACGGCCGGCGGACTGATGACCACGGAGTTTGTCACGCTCCCGCGGGAGTTGACGGTTGGTGAAGCGCTGGCGCGTCTGCGCGAGATGGCGGAAACGCCAAACATGATTTATTACCTTTACGTCGTTGAGGGCGAAGGTTCATGGAAACTCGTTGGCGTGATCGCTTTGCGCAGTTTGATTTTGGCTGATCCTTCGGTGCCCCTGGCTGAAATGATGCGCACGGAGTTTCAAAGAGCGCATCCGGATGAAGCGGCGGGCGAAGTCGCACAAAGAATCGCCGAGTACAACCTGCTGGCCTTGCCTGTCATGGATGAAACGGGAGATATTCTGGGAATCATAACCGTAGACGACGCGATGGAGATTCTTTTGCCGAAGGATTGGCGGCAACGTTTGCCCAGACTGTTTGGATGACTTCTGAGATCTCAAATTTCAGATCTCAGATCGAAAAAATTTCTATGACTGACGGAGAACCTCCAAGTGGCGGAATCAAGAGCAGCGGTTATAGCCACTGGCCGACGTTTGTTGCGGCGGAGGGCTCGAGGTGTGAAGCCGGGCGCAGGATGGCGCCGCAAATACCTTGGATACCTCGCGATCCTTGGGCCCGGAATGATCGCCGCCAGCGCCGGTAATGACGCTGGTGGAATAGCGACGTTTGCTGCGGTCGGAGCAGAACAGGGTTACCGCCTCCTCTGGATCCTTCTCCCAATCACCATTAGTCTCGGCCTGGTCCAGGAGATGTGCGCTCGCATGGGCGCAGTCACCGGCAAAGGACTCGCCGATCTCATTCGCGAGCGCTTCGGAGTGCGTTGGACGGCGTTCGTAATGCTTGCGCTCCTGATCGCCAATGCCGGTGTTACTGTCTCTGAATTCGTCGGCATTGCCGCCGCTACAGAACTCTTTGGCGTGCCCCGATTCATTTCCGTTCCCTTGTCGGCCGTTGGCATTTGGTGGCTCGTCGTCAAGAGTTCATATCAACGAGTCGAGCGCGTTTTCCTCCTGATGTCGCTGGTTTTTCTTGGATATATCGTTTCTGCTTTTCTCGCCAAGCCCGACTGGAGCGCTGTCGCCGTCGGCGTAGTAAAGCCGAGCTTCAGCCTCGATTACGCTTACTTGTTTACGTTTATCGCAGTCGTCGGCACCACGATCTCGCCATACATGCAGGTCTACGTGCAGTCGTCAGTCGTCGAAAAAGGTGTGACCCCGGAAGACTATGGCAGAACAAAAATGGACGTGTGGGTGGGAACGATCCTGGCGATTCTGGTCGTGTTCTTTATTGTCGTGTCTACGGCGGCAACGTTGCACAAACATGACCTGCACATCGAGAGCGCGGCCGACGCCGCGCGCGCACTCGAGCCATTCGCCGGGCCTTACGCGGAGAAACTCTTTGCCATCGGTTTGTTTGGCGCCTCGATGTTAGCCGCCGGCGTGTTGCCATTGGCCACTGCTTATTCGATCAGCGAAGCGCTTGGTTTTGAGAAAGGCGTCTCGCGCAGTTTCCGTGAGGCTCCTATTTTCCTCGGCGTCTTTACTTTTCTTATCGCTGTCGGAGCTGCGATCGCGGTGATTCCAGGCTTGCCGCTGATTCGCGTGCTACTGGTTACGCAGGTAATCAATGGCCTGCTTCTCCCGATCATCCTTTTTGCAATACTAAAACTGGTAAACGACCGCGAGCTGATGGGCACACATGTTAACGGCGTGCTTTATAACATCGGCGCCTGGCTCACAGCCATCATCGTTACCTTATTGTCGCTCTTATTTATTCTGGTAACCCTTTTCCCGAATCTCTTCAAAAGTTGACGGAAATTCGGCCAACAGCGCCGCGCTTAATTCTTTCTCGCCAAGTCGTGGGATCAGTGATAAAAGATAGAGCCATTCGGCTTCGGAAGCCTTTGCTTCTCGCTAACAGAACGTCAGCAACAACGTGAATCGTCCCCGCAACAACAACAAATTCGCACTCTTCTTCATCGCTTCAGCACTAGTGGTGCTGGCGGTTTATCTTATCGTTCACTTTGATATTCCGCTTCGCGAGCTGCTGCGCGCGCGAATGCTGCGCGCTCAGATGGGAGGGCTTGCGCCCCAGGCAGACATAATAGTCGATGTTTTGCGCCTGGTTCTTTTCGCCATGCTTGCTTATCTGTGTGTGCGCGCGCTCAACACTCTCATCTTCGATCTGGTCTTTCGTTTCCGCCGGGGGTATGAAGCGCCAACGCTCGTCCGGAATATTTTTTCCATCGTTGCTTTTACTGCTCTGTTCTTCCTCATTTTCACTTTGGTATTTCCCAAGGTTAACCTCGGCGCGCTATTCACGACGTCGGCAATCTTCGGCGTTATCCTTGGCCTTGCTCTGCAAGACACACTGGGAAATTTCTTTGCCGGCATATCGCTGCAAGCCGACAGACCATTTCAGGTTGGCGATGTGATCACGGTGGGTGCGCAGAGACATACTGGGGTAGTTGAAGAAATAACCTGGCGGGCAGTCAAGATCAGAACCTTTTCGAACCATATAGTGCTGATAAGCAACAGCACCGCGGCGAAGGAACCGATTGAAGTTTGCCCGCGCGACAACCTGAATGCCCGGCTCGTATTCTTCAACACTCTGTTTACCGACTCACCAGCGAAGACTATCCACGTCGTCAGAGAAGCTGTTCGCGAAGCTGACAACGTCTCGCAAAAAATTACTCCCGTGGTCCGCATCAGAAACCTCGGTGAGAGCGGCGTGGAGTATGAAGTCAAGTACTGGCCCGAAGACTACGCAAAACATCACGACACGGATGCCTTAGTTCGTCAGCGAATTTGGTATGCGTTTCGACGCGCCGACCTCAGCTTCGCCTTTCCCACCCGCACTCTGCTCGTGGAACGAAAGCCGAAATTGGGACAGGGCGACGGCGACGGTGGAGCGATCGTTGAACGGCTGGCCGCGGTCGATATCTTCGCGCCCCTGTCAACGGAAGAGACAGCGATGCTTGCTCGAGCGGCAACCAGTCATGTGTTCGCCCCGGGAGAGACAGTCATACGCGCCGGTGACCCGGGCTCGTCAATGTTCGTCGTACATAACGGGCGGGTCAGCGTGCAACTTAGCGAAAACGGTCGGGCCCGTACCGTTGCCACCCTTAGCGAAGGAGCTTTCTTCGGGGAGATGGCCCTTTTCACCGGTGAACCCCGAACTGCGAATATCGTGGCGCTTGAGGAGACGGAGGTACTGGAAATTGGACACGCGGCGATGAAGCAGGTTTTCGATACCAATCCCGATCTGGTCGAATCGTTGAGCCACATTATTGCCGAGCGTAGACAGGGCCTCGCCGCGAGCGCGGATCTCACAGCCACGAAGCAGGACGAATCCGCCGGTATCCTCTCCTCCATAAAGCGATTTTTCGGCTTGAGCTAGCCGTCCCGCCCATCGATTCCTGCTTCCAAGCCTTGACCAACAGCACTTAATCCCAGGTGAATTTATTAGGTGTTTTGCCGAATTTCGGGAACTTGACAGAGATGGACTCAAATATTATTATTGCGTCACGCTCACAACGGGAGTGGTAAGACTTGAATCCACAGCCACTGAGCGTGAACTGAAATTAAGAAGGAGAATTAAGATGACTATAGTTCGCTATGACCCCTTTCGAGACCTGCGCACTCTACAGGAAGAAGTGAACCGGCTGTTTTCCACTAACCTGACCCGAGGTTTCGGCGAGGAAGGTATTGGGCGAGGCGCCTGGAATCCCAGCGTCGATATTTATGAGAACAAAGATCACATCGTGCTCGAAGCCGAGCTGCCCGGAATGAACCGGGACGACTTTGAGCTCTCGGTAGAAAACAACGTGATTACGTTGCGCGGCGAGCGTCAATTCCAAAAGAAGGACGATTCAGATAACTATCATCGGGTCGAACGCTCGTATGGATCGTTTACGCGTTCTTTTACCTTGCCACAGACCGTCTCGGCAGACGGCGCAACCGCCGAATACCGCAATGGCGTATTGCGCGTGACTCTGCCGAAGCGCGAAGAAACAAAGGCCCGTCGCATTAAGATTAGCGGCGAAGGCACGGCAACTTCGGCGAAGACCATCGAGGCGAAGGCCGAGAATGTCACGACCGAAAAGTCCAGCGAGGCCGCCGGGGGCCGGTAAGTCTTTCTAAGTCGACAGGCGTTTGAGCGGGGCCTCAGGAAACACTCCGAAACCCCGCTCAAGAATTAGGAGCAGGTAAAAGCGATCGGGAGAATCTATGCGTTTGGATAAGTACACTCTTCGAGCTCAGGAAGCCATACAGGCAGCCATCGAGCTCGCTGAGCGCAATCAAAATCAGCAGGTTGAGCCCGAACATCTGCTCGCGGCAATGCTTGAGCAGCCTGAAGGGATAGTACGGCCAATTCTCGGCAAGCTGGCTGTAAACGTTCAGGTCGTACTCAATGATCTGCAAGCCGCAATAGCACGCTTTCCGCGAGTGG
This sequence comes from Pyrinomonadaceae bacterium, assembly GCA_041493085.1. Classification (GTDB taxonomy): domain Bacteria; phylum Acidobacteriota; class Blastocatellia; order Pyrinomonadales; family Pyrinomonadaceae; genus PSRF01. The sequence goes on from JBGPYG010000009.1 coordinate 9,672, forward strand.
AAGGAGGGCAGCAGTATTTCAGCTCCCGGCTGAGTCAGGTCTTCACCTCCACTCAAAAGCATGCCGACAAGATGCAGGACGAGTTTAACTCGACCGAGCATCTGCTGCTGGCGGTTGTTGATGAAAAGGACGGTGAGGCCGGCAAGATTCTTCGCCAGCACGGCGTGAAGCGCGATGATCTGCTTAAGGTGATCGAGCAGATGCGCGGTGGTTCCCGCATAACGGATCAGAATGCGGAACAGAATTACCAGGCGCTTTCAAAATATGCACGCGACCTGACTGAGCTTGCCCGCAAAGGCAAGCTTGATCCTGTAATCGGCCGCGATGATGAAATACGCAGGACCATCCAGGTCCTCTCGCGGCGGACGAAAAACAATCCGGTATTGATTGGCGAACCCGGAGTTGGCAAGACCGCGATTGTCGAGGGGCTGGCGCAGCGGATTGTTTCAGGTGACGTCCCTGAAACGTTGAGGAACAAGCGCCTAGTCGGTCTCGATTTGGGGTCGATGCTGGCCGGTGCGAAATATCGCGGTGAGTTTGAAGACAGACTCAAAGCAGTCCTAAAAGAGATTGAGAACGCACAGGGCCAGATCATACTTTTCATCGACGAACTGCATACGCTGGTCGGAGCCGGCGCCGCTGAAGGCGCAATCGATGCTTCTAACATGTTGAAGCCCGCGCTCGCTCGCGGAGAGCTGCGCTGCGTTGGCGCTACCACCCTTAACGAGTACAAGAAATACATCGAGAAGGATGCCGCGCTTGAGCGTCGCTTTCAGCAGATATATGTTGGCGAGCCGAACGTCGAAGATACGATCGCAATTCTGCGTGGGCTGAAGGAACGGTACGAAGTTCACCACGGCGTTCGTATCAAGGACTCCGCGATTGTCGCCGCAGCCACGCTTTCCCATCGTTACATTACCGATCGGTTTTTGCCGGACAAGGCAATCGATTTGATTGATGAAGCAGCGTCTCGTCTGAGAATTGAGATTGATTCGCTGCCACAGGAGATCGACCAGCTTGAGCGCGAGATTCTGCAGTTGGAGATTGAGCGCCAGGCGTTGCAGCGCGAAGAAGACGAAAGGTCGAAGGCGCGCCTAAGAGAGATTGAAAAACGAATCGCGGACCTTCGCGAAGAATCCTCAGGCATGAAGGCAAAATGGCAGTCGGAAAAAGAAGCCATTGAGCGTATGCGTACTGCCAAGGCGGAGTTGGAACAACTCAAGCTGCAACTCGATCAGGTCCGTAACGCCGGCGACCTGGCCCGTGCGTCGGAAATTCAATATGGCCAGATACCTGAACTTGAGCGCCGTCTCGCGGCCGAACAGCAGAAGCTTGCGGAGTTGCAAAAGGACGGCGTGATGCTGAAGGAAGAGGTTGACGAAGAGGATGTCGCCGAGGTGGTCGCGAAGTGGACGGGCATTCCGGTTTCGAAAATGCTGGAAGGCGAAATGCAGAAACTGGTCTCGATGGAAGAGCGTCTCAGCAAACGCGTAATTGGCCAGGAGGAAGCGCTCAAGGCTGTTGCAGACGCGGTTCGCCGCGCGCGGGCCGGACTTCAGGATCCTAATCGACCGATAGGCTCTTTTATTTTTCTTGGTCCAACAGGCGTGGGCAAAACGGAAACGGCGCGAGCGCTAGCGGAATTCCTGTTTGATGACGAGCACGCAATGATTCGGCTCGACATGTCTGAGTATATGGAGAAGCATGCAGTGGCGCGCATGATCGGCGCCCCTCCCGGCTATGTGGGTTATGAAGAGGGCGGACAATTGACAGAAGCAATTCGACGCCGGCCGTACGCGGTGGTGCTGTTTGATGAGATTGAGAAGGCGCACCCGGATGTGTTCAATGTCTTGCTTCAGATTCTCGACGACGGCAGGCTTACTGACGCGAAGGGCCGCACGGTCGACTTCAAGAATACGGTTCTGATCATGACCTCGAACCTCGGCTCGCGCGAAATCCAGGAGGCCGACGGCGACGAGAAGGAAGTGCGGGAAACCGTTTTGCAAGAACTGCGCGCAAACTTCAAACCGGAGTTTCTCAATCGCATCGACGATATCGTGATCTTCCATCAGCTTTCACGCGAGCAGATAGCACAGATCATAGATGTGCAACTGGAACGTCTGCGGGTGATGCTCGTTGAGAGAGGCATTCAACTGGTGCTCGACGATTCGGCGCGACAGCTTCTGGCCCGCGAAGGTTATGATCCAAATTATGGCGCCCGTCCGCTCAAGCGCGCGATCCAGACGCTCCTACAGAATCCGCTGGCGATTAAACTTTTGAGCGGCGAGATTCTGCCGGGTCAGACGGTTAGGGCCTCTGCCAATGGCGACACGATGGATCTAAAAGTAGAAGCTGCGGCCGCCGCGGCTTGATTTGGAGTGCGGTGACCTGTCACCGCTTTGGTCCTGGGCGGCTTGACGCCCAAGGCTTTCAGTAGATTCAACCCGACGGTGGCCGCGACAGGTCGCGACGACCAAAGCGGTGACAGGTCACCGCACTCCAAAAACTTTCGCGTGTCGGATACGAGGGAAACAACCATGGCACAATGGAATCCTTTGCACGATCTAATGTCTTTGCAAGATCGAATGAATCGGCTCTTTGAGGATGCATCGCAGCGACGAGCGAACGAGCGGGGTCCCGACGCGGGCAGCCCGCGTGGTATGCAGGAATCCGACAAGGGCGACGAAGTTGAAGGCGCGGATTGGTATCCGGCGGCGGATGTTTATGAAAACGATGGTGAGTACACGGTGGCGGTTGATCTTCCCGGCATAGATCGTGCTGTGCTCGACATCAGCGTGGACGACGACAGGCTCACAATAAGAGGAACGCGAGCCGGCCAGGATACGACACAACATCGGGGAGAATGCCCCAGGGGCAATTTCCTCAGGACGTTTAGCGTGCCTGCTTCCGTCGATCAAAACGATATTAGCGCTGAGTATAAGGACGGAGTTCTTCAAGTTCACCTTCCGAAGCGTCCGGAGCGAAAAGCTCAGCGAGTGGAGATAAAGGTTTCGTAGCGGCGGCCTTTGTCAGTACCACCGGCGGTAGCGGGTGGGTTGAGCAAGCTGCATAGTATTCACCCGCCCTCAACCACCACCCCAGCCGGGCTGCCCGGCCGGGGACCCCGGTCCGCAGGCGGTTCTGACAGAGCAGGGGATTGCATGGCTAAAGACTTCTTCGGCAGAGATCAGAGGGGCAGGCGAGATGAGGCCCGTGAGATTCGCGTAACGGATCGGCGACGCATTCAATTGGATGATAGCGACGAGCCCGGGCAGGAAGTTGGTGAAGAGGCCCCCAGTCTCAAGCCGAGTTACGTGGAAGAGCTTGAGGCGCGCACAAAAGCCGCCGAGCAGAAGACCCTGGAGGTACAGTCGCGTTTTGATCAATTGCGGAAACAGCTTCAAAGTGAAACTGACGAAACGCGTCAACGTTTGAATCGGGCAGCCGACGAGCGCGCGCAACGTGAGAAGGCCAATTTCATTGCGGCCTTATTGCCAGTCCTCGACAATCTCGAGCGCGCAACCGAAGCTGCGGAGGCAGACAGTCCGACGGAAGTTATTGCCGAGGGCGTACGAAGAACGGCTTCGAGTTTTGAAAACGCGCTTGCTGCCGCGGGTGTTGAGCCCATGGATGCTGTCGGTGAAACGTTTGATCCGGAGTTGCACGAAGCGGTTGAGACAGTCGAGGCGGCTCCGGAAGATGAGGGCAAGGTTATTGCTCAGTTTACCCGCGGATACAGGATCGGTGACCGCTTGTTGCGCCCAGCCCGTGTTAAGGTTGGACGTTATACAACGAAAGCAAACAAGGCTGGAGACTAACCAGGGATAACTGGCGAAGTTTAGTGTAAAGCAAACTGCTACCACCCCCACGCGGGCTGCCCACGCGGGGACCCCGGTTAGTTTGCCGATGGTTGTGGAGATATAACCGACACCGCAAACTAACAGTTTGCGTTACAAGGAGACTAGAGGAGAACGAGAGTGGCCGCAAAAGAGATGAAGTTTCGTGAAGAAGCGCGCAGCGCAATGCTGCAAGGTGTGAACACGCTGGCGAATGCCGTGCGCGTAACCCTCGGCCCGAAAGGGCGCAACGTCGTCATTGGTAAGAAGTATGGCTCGCCGGTCATAACGAAAGACGGAGTGACTGTGGCCAAAGAAATTGAGCTGAAGGATGCGTACGAAAACATGGGGGCGCAGATGGTGCGCGAAGTTGCCGTCAAGACTAACGACACCGCGGGCGACGGCACGACTACCGCAACCGTGTTGGCTCAGGCAATCTTTCGCCAGGGCGTTAAGAACGTAACTGCCGGGGCTAACCCGATGTCGTTGCAGCGCGGCATTCAAATAGCCACGGACGCCGTGGTGGCGGAACTTCAGCGTGTTTCCAGGAAGGTGAAAAGCAAAGAAGACCTGATGAATGTTGCCAGTGTCTCGGCAAACAACGATCGCGAAATCGGCAAACTCATCTCCGAGGCCATGGAGCAGGTTGGTAAAGATGGCGTGGTCACAGTCGAAGAGGCAAAGGGACTGCAAACCGAACTGGAAATCGTGGAAGGGATGCAGTTTGATCGCGGCTACTTGTCGCCTTACTTCGTCACCAATTCCGACCGAATGGAATGTGCGCTCGAGGAGCCGCTAATTCTTTTGCACGAGAAAAAGATTGCCGCAATGCGCGATCTGCTTCCTATTCTCGAACAGGCAGCCGGCGGGGCCCGTCCGTTATTAATCGTTGCTGAAGACATCGAAGGCGACGCGCTGGCAACGCTGGTAGTAAACAAGCTGCGCGGTACGATAAAGGTTTGCGCTGTCAAAGCGCCTGCCTTTGGAGATCGTCGTAAGGCTATTCTCGAGGACCTGGCAGTTCTGACCGGCGCGCGTGTGATCACCGAGGACCTGGGCGTCAAACTCGAGAGCGTTCAGCTAGCGGATCTGGGGACAGCCAAGCGGGTGATTGTCGATAAAGACAACACAACGGTTGTGGAAGGCGGCGGCGACCCCAAGGCCATTCAAGGCCGAGTGGCCACCATAAGAAAACAGATCGAAGATACTACTTCGGATTACGACCGTGAGAAGCTGCAGGAGCGTCTCGCTAAACTTGCCGGCGGTGTCGCAGTCGTGAAAGTTGGCGCAGCCACGGAAACCGCCATGAAAGAGATCAAGACGCGCGTCGAAGATGCACTGAACGCCACGAAAGCCGCGGCGCAGGAAGGCACCGTTGTCGGCGGCGGTGTAGCGCTGCTGCGCGCGGCGCAAGTTCTGGACAAACTTTCCGAAGATGACCCGGACGTCCTGACGGGAATAAAAATTGTGCGACGCGCGCTGGAGGAACCGTTACGACGAATAGCTGAAAACGCCGGACTCGACGGCGCGGTAATCGTGGGCAAAGTTGAAGAGTTGAAAGGCGCCAAAGGATTCAATGCCGCCACCGGCGAATATGAAGACCTGGCGGCCGCCGGCATACTCGATCCTACAAAGGTCGTGCGCACGGCGCTCCAAAATGCAGCGTCCATTGCCGGACTGTTGCTGACAACCGATGCGGCCGTCACAGATGCTCCCGAACCGAAGAAAGGAGCCCCGTCGATGCCCGGCGGCGGTGAAGATTACGACTATTAACTGGGACTGCGGGCGTCTCGCCCGCTTTCGTTGAATGCCACTTGGTCGGCGTTGCCAAACTCGACCGAATCTTGAGTGAACGCGTAGCTTGAGGCGGGCGAGACACCCGCGGTCCCAGTGTTGACGGGGAGTATTACGCTGGGGCTTTTTGCCCTTCGGTTGAGGATTCTATTGGATGGCCGAATATTTGCAGTGGAGCTTGGCGAGAATTCTTATTGCATCGAAACGCAACGGCGCATATGCTCACGACATCTAACCGCGGAGGTTGGGTGAGATTTTTGAAACGGCACAGATGAAAGACAGCGAGTTCGCTGTCATGAAATCGTGCACGCCGGCCAGTAGATGATAGCCGGGGGTTGGTTCAGGGGAGTTAGCAGGTAAAAGACAATGGTTGATCTGGGATCTTATAAAGACAAATTTGGGGAAAGTGGCCAACGCATACTTGATCACGCGCTGAGCGAGTCGCGCCAGCGTGATCAGAACTTTGTGGCGGTTGAGCATATTTTGCAGGCCCTCATCCACGAGGAGCCCGACATGTTCAACTCGGCCATGCGCGAGCTTTCACTCGACCCGATCCTTGTCAAAATCAACATTGATAAGCGCCTGGACACCAGCCGCCAGTCGCACGTCGGCAAAGGTTTCCGAATTTCTCCCGATACCACCGATCTTTTCAAGCGGGCGATGGAGCGTGCCCGCGCGCAAGGTCGCAAAACAATCGAAGCGACCGATATCTTTTCCGCGCTTACCAATTACGACAGTCTCTTTGTTGAGGTCCTTAAAACCATGGGGGCAAATCCCGACGCTGTGGCTGAGAACGTTCAGACGCAGGTGCAGAAACGCGAGCGCGAAGAGGAGCAGTATCGCAAGAAGTTTGAGCTGCCGCCTTATCTAAAGCATTTTGGTGTTTCACTAAATCGCCTGGCCCGCGCTGACAAGATCTCGCCGACGATCGGCAGAGAAAAAGAAATTCAGCAGATGGTGGAGATTCTTTGCCACCGCGAGCGCGCAAACTCGCCAATGCTGGTGGGTGAACCCGGCGTGGGCAAGACCGCAGTCGTCGAAGGTCTGGCGCGGTTGATTGAAATGGAACCTGAAAAAGTCCCAGCTCGTTTGCGTGGCGCGCATGTGGTGCAACTGCAAATGGGCGGCATTGTGGCGGGCACGATGTTACGGGGAATGTTTGAAGAGAGAATCAAGGGCATTATCGACGAGGTCAAGGAACGCGACAATCTCATCCTCTTCATCGATGAGGCGCACACGATCATGGGCGCGGGCGCAGCGCTGGGCACGTCTTCCGACGCGGCGAATATGTTCAAGGGGGCGTTGGCGCGTGGCGACATGCGCATCATCGGCGCCACCACGCTCTCGGAATACAAGGAGTACATCTCGGAAGACGAGGCGCTGGCGCGAAGGTTTCGCCTGGTGAAAGTGGTTGAGCCCACGATAAATGAAACGCGGGAGATTCTCTTGGGCCTGCGTCCGCGGCTGGAGAGAAACTACTCGGTGAAGATTTCCGATGAGGCGATCAATATCGCGCTGGAAATGGCGCCCAAGTACATTCGCAATCTTCATCTGCCGGATAAAGCCATCGGCTGGCTAGACACGGCCGCCGTTAAAGTTGAAATCAACGAGCCGCAAACGATGGTCGTCAAACCCGAGCACGTCATCGACGTGATCTCGCAGGAGTCTCGCATTCCGCGCGACATGATCTTTCGTGACACCAGCGATCGGTTTTCGATGACGGAAGTGATGCTCTCGCAGCGCGTGATTGGCCAAAAGGCGGCTATCAAATCAGTCGCGCAACGTCTGCGGCTGAACAAAGGTCCGCTGAAAGAGTCACACTACAAGCCCGACGGCGTTCTGCTCTTCCTCGGTCCCACTGGCGTTGGCAAGACTGAGCTGGCGAAGGCTGTGGCCGAATTCATGTTTGGCGACGAAGAGAAGATGGTGCGCATCGACATGTCCGAATACAGCGACGGCACAGTCAGCATCGAGAAGCTGATTGGCATGCCGCGCGGCATTGTCGGCTCGGAGCGCGGTGGCATCTTAACTGAACAACTGCGCGAGAATCCCTACACGGTGCTGTTGCTCGACGAGGTCGAGAAGGCTTCGCCGTATTTGATGAACTTGTTCCTGCAGGGCTTCGACGAAGGCTGGCTGACAGACGGTCGCGGCAAGAAGGTTTATTTGTCCGACGCGATTGTGATCATGACCTCCAACCTGGGGTCCGACAGTTTCAAGAAATTTGAGAAGCCGCTTGGTTTCGGCACCAAGACCGCGCAGGACTTCCGCGTCGTAAAGAACGAAGTGATGAAGGCGGCGGAGATGCGTTTCTCGCCGGAGTTTCGCAATCGCATTGACGAGATCATTGTCTTCGCGCCGTTGACAATGGACGAGGTGCACCAGATTGCCGAGCTTTACCTGAAGAAGCTGCAACGCCAGATGCAGCGTCAGGGCAAAGAGATCAGCGTCACCGATGCAGCCCTCAACTTTTTGACCGAGAAGGGATTCAACACGAAGTATGGCGCGCGCTTCCTGAAGCGTCACATCGACGAGAAGGTGAAGCTGCCAATAACTGCGTTGTGGAAAACGGCGACGAATTTCGTGGTCGATGTGGAAGACGGCGACACGGTGGTGAAACCGGTCGCTGGCACCAACGCCAGTTTGAATTAATCTCCTGGTTGTTTAGAGGCCGGACTTGTCCGGCCCATTGGTGGTGATTCATTTCAAGGGCTTCAACGTTGTTCATTGAAGCCCTTTTCTTCTCTATGCCGGCTCCGTAGACTCAGTGGATTCAGGTAGTCTCTTAGTTTGAACTAATCTCTGTGCGTCCTCTGTGTCCTCTGTGTCTCTGTGGTGAATCTTTGATTAGCGATTGGCCACCACAGAGACACAGAGAACACAGAGGTTACACAGAGACTGAAATTAGGACACTACCAGATTTTCAAATGATGATTTCGAGACGACAATCCATAGCTTTATTGTTGCTCCTTGTCGGTTGTCTTTTGCCGGCTCGGCTCGCGGCACAAGCAACAACTGCCCCTCCACCTCCGGCGACACCGAATCAGAAAGCCGAAGCGATTATCAACCGTGCTATCGAAGTGCTTGGCGGTAACGCCTATTTGAATGTAAAAACGGTCGTTGGTCGCGGCTTCTTCACGACCTTTCATGAGGGCATATCGCAGATCCCGGCAAGATTTCTTGACTACATCGCTTATCCCGACAGAGAGCGCACTGAATTTACCGGCGATGGAATTCGCGTCATTCAGACAAACACCGGCGAGACCGGCTGGCTCTTCGACGGCGCCACCAGGACTTTGAGTGACATGAAGGGCGCGCAGATAGAAGACTTCAAGAGAAGCATGCGCACCAGCGTCGAAAATCTCTTACGCGGTTGGTGGAAAAAAGAGAACGCAACTCTCAGCTATGTTGGCCGTCGTGAGGCCGGACTTGCCAGACGCAACGAGACGGTTCGACTGACTTATCCTGACGGCTTCTGGGTCGAGTATGAATTTGCGTCCAAAGAAGGTCTGCCGGCGAAAGTGATCTACAAGACAACTAAAAAGAAGCCGGACTCGGATGAGACTGAAGAAAACAACGAAGAAGATCGTCTGGAGAAGCCGATTACGATTGCCGGCGTTACCGCGCCCTGGGTTGTGGACCACTTCATCAATAACATCCAAACGAGCCGCATTAGTTACGAGTCGATCGAATACAATCGACCACTCGGCGATACGCTGTTTGCTAAGCCGGCAACCATCAAGAGTCTGAAGTAGCGCCACCTGGTAGCGCAAACCTGGAGCGCAGGCATCGCGGGGTCCCCAAGCGGGCAGCCCGCTTGCGGTGCCCATGTTGCCTGCAATGAGCGCCGCAGGCGCGAATAATCAGAACCGGGAGGTGGTTGACTAACAAACCTGATTGCAAGTACTGAGCAGCAGCACCGCACAAATACGGAACCGGGAGCCGTAGCGACCGGGTGCAGTTGGGCCACCTGACAACTCTCGAGAACCAGGTTCTAGTTGGTGGATTGCAGCGTAAGTTTCGTTGGTTGCGCGTCGCGCGAGTCGACCCGGTCGCGACAGCTCCCGGTTCCGTATTTGTGTGGCGCGAGTAACGCCCAAATTCCACGAGCACTGAACAGGTGTCCACTCCTTTCCACCAGCTTGCAACGACAACCCCAATTCAGGCATCTCTCATCATCAATGAAGTCCACGCTCATAACATTACTGCTAATCTTTTCCTTGCTTTGCGGCGGGTTTGTTTCCGCGCAAACCCCCACCAATCAGGATGACGACGTCATACGCGTTGAGACTGATCTTACTAACCTGTTTTTCACCGCTACTAATAAACAGAAAGCGTTCATCACCACGCTCCGGGAGGAAGACCTTCGGCTAACGGAAGATGGCGTGCCACAGAAGATTCTCACGTTTCAGCGCGAGACAGACCGCCCGCTCTCCATCGCCTTCCTGATTGACGTGAGCGCTTCCGAGGAACGCACCCTGCCGCAGGAGAAGGCGGCCGCGCGCGCGTTCATCGAGACGATTATTCAGTCAAGCAAGGACCAGGCGGCGATAATTCCTTTCACCGGTTCGGCGTTTCTCGAACAAGGTTTGACTCGCGACGTATTCAGCATCTATCGCGCGCTTGAGCGCGTTGAGGTTGCGCTGCCCGCGTATCTCGGCTCGGGCCGGCCAATCAGCGGCATCGCTTCGGGGCCCGGCATGAAGGCAACTCCGCCAGAAGGTTCAACGGCAATCTGGGACGCTATCGCCCTGACCTCAAGCGAAGTGCTGGCGCGAAATTCTGATCAGCGGCAGGTTGGTCGAGACGGTCAGGGGCCGCCAGGTTTGCGGCAAACTCCGAGTCAGCCCAATCAGAACACTTTGGGCACGAGCGCGCCGCGCGCCGCCGAGGTTCCAAATCAAAGACGTCGGGCGATCATTCTCCTGACGGACGGGCAGGACACCACGAGCCGCCTGCCGCGAAGCGAAGCGATAAATCGAGCGCTCGATGCGGAAACAGTCATCTACGCCATAGGCATCGGGGACAGCAAGTATGAAGGAGTGGATCACGACGCACTCAACGCCGTGGCGGTGGGAACTGGTGGCCGCGCGTTTTTCCCGAAACGTGAAACTGACTTGAGGAATGCTTTCGCAGAGATCGAGCAGGAACTTCGTTCACAATATCTGATCGCGTATTCATCCACTAACAAGAATCGTGACGGCGCCTACCGCCAGATGCACATCGACATCACCAACCCCGAGCTGCAAAAAGAACAACTCAAACTCCGCCACCGCCCCGGCTACTTCGCGAAACCGCTACAAAACCGCGAGCGGTAGCGACCGAGTCTCAGCCTTTCAGGCTGAGATCCGCATCAACGATCAGTATCGCATCTGTTTCGTTTAGCGCGATGGTGATGCGTTTGACATTGAGATAGTTGATTACCACTAGGAGTCGTAATGCCTAAGAAGAGTAGCCGAATGCCGCCGGTCCACCCCGGAGAGATTCTCAGAGAAGACCTCATGAAGCCTTTGGGCCTCACGGTGAATGGCCTGGCGCGCGAACTGAAAGTTCCTGTAAACAGGATGAGCGAGATCGTCAACGGTCGACGCACCATCAACGCCGATGCCGCGCTGCGTTTGTCGCGTTACTTTGGCAACACACCCGAATTCTGGATCAATCTTCAGGCTGCCTACGATCTCCGCGTCACCATTCATTCCTCAGCCAGTCGCATAGAACGCGAGGTGCGTCCGCGCAAGGCCGCGTAGTTTATCAGAACTTGGAGTAGCAACGACTGAGTTTGCTAGGCGCAAGGATCGAAGGTCATTGTTCGCTTTGATACAGATGAGTGTAAGGGGTACAAGCTCCCATCTCGTTTTGTTATCGCTCCAACGCCTCACGGTCCCAGCCAGCGAGGTTGGCGCCGGCTTCGTAGGTGGTTTGGCAGAAGTCCATCAGCGTCTGTGCGGGTGAGTCGGATTTTCGCACGTCGTCGTACAACAGAAAAAATTCCTTCATCTCCGAACTGTAGAATCCTTGCGCAGGGCGAATCTTTCCCTGGCCTACGACATCGGCCAAACCCGCTGGCTCCGGAGTTGTGTAAGAGTAAAACGCTGCTTCCATATCTTTGTTGCCCGGCCAGAAGCCGTGGCTTATGACTTCGTGCGAGTAAGCTTCGCGCGTGATCAGGTCGGCGCCCGGACGCTCGGGTGCGGTTTTTCCTGAAAACCGCGTGACGGCCATATCGAAACTCCCCCAGAAGAAATGCACCGGGCTGACTTTGCCGATGAAGCGTGCCCGAAACTCCTTTAGCACTTCGTCCATCTTCACCAGCGCGCGCCAAAAGCGGTTGGCGTATTCCGCGTCGTAGGAAGCGTGGATCTTGTCTTCTTCGAAGCGAATGGGATTCGGAATTTCAACCGGCATCGTCCAAATCTTGATCTCGATTCCCAGGCCACGCAGCGCCGACATCACTTCCGCGTAGAAGTCGGCGACGGACTGCGGACGCAACGCGAGCGTTGTGGACGAGCCGTCGCTGCACTTGATCAGAAGCTGGTGGTCAATGAAATCGAATTCGATTTCGAAGTAGCGTTCGCGAAAGGGCATTACGGATGTCGCGAGGCCGCGTGCCGTAACATAGAGCGGCACATTCCACCAGTGGTTCACCAGCGGCGTTTGCCGCAGCCGGATCTTGCCGACCACCTGCGTCCACATGTGGAGCGTGGCAAGGGTGTCTTGCCATTCTGAGAATTTTAATTCGGGCCAGGCGTCGTTCATGAGCAGTCAGCAATCAGCAATCAGCCGGAAGGTGGATAGTGAATCGTAAATCGTGAATAGTAAAGCGGAGAATCGGTAGGCACTTGGTGAGGTCACAACCTACCGGGGAAGCGTAAGGGCTGTGCCCTCTGATGTGCGGAAGGTCTCTGACCTTCCGATGTCGCCTTAGAATATTTTGGGGCTACGCCCCAGTGGGGCGCAGCCCCGACTTAATATGACGCTCCCTCCGGTGGGGCAGAGCCGCCACCGCACATCAGAGGGCAAAGCCCTTCCCGTTCCTTCACCAAAAACAAAAGCCCTCCCTTACGGTTGGGCTTCTGTTGGCCGAGCGCCGACTACTATTTGTGTCTCCGCTCCGGCGGACAAGTCCGTTCTCTAAACAAACAATTCAGTTAGGTCCTCGCGCTGGTTAAACTTTGGCGGCTTTCGTGCGAATGAACGCAAGGTTGAGTTGTGGCAGGGAATTGAAGCTAGCAGCCTTCGCGCAAAATTCTTTCGCTTTCCCCAGGTCGCCTTTGCCCTGATAAGCCTGACACAGGCGATAGAGATCGTAAGGATTCTGCTGGTTAGCCTGTTGCAATTCGGCAAGGGCGTTGTCGTATTCCTTCGCCTCAAGAGCAATCATCCCCATCAGCTCGTGAGCTTGTTTTGTTTGGAACGGATTCTTTTGAGTTTCCGTACCCTTGCGGAAGCTTTCGGCCTCCGTCTTTGCCGTTGTCAGGTCTTTCTTCGCGAGCGCCACCCGGGCCAGGTTGAAGTGATGGAAAAGCTTGGCGTTGTCTTTAATCTCCTGAGAGAGACTCGAGTCCTCAGTCATCTTCAGCCCGCGCTCATAAAGCGCCTTGGCTTCGTCAGGCTTGCCCATTTCCAGCATGATGTTTCCCTTGAGTTGCAGGTCGCCGGTCATCGCGGGAATGTCATTGGTCTTCTCGCCCAGCGTGTATTGTTTGTCGATCTCTTCAAGCGCTTTGTCCATCTTGCCGCTATCGACGTCAACCACAGTTAAGGCAAACAAGGCAGTGCGGCGTTCGGCGTCGCTCCTCGCCTTGTCGGTAATTTTTTGCAACTCGGCCGCCGCTTCGTCAGGCTTGCCCTGATACATCAGCGCCGCGGCAATCCCCTGGTAGGAGTTGATAAAGTTTGGATCGATCGCCAGCGCCTTGCGATACTGCGCGATCGACTCGTCAAACCTGCCCATCTTCAGCAGCAACTCCGCGTAGGAGTCGTAGGGATTCGGATCTTTTGGAATGAGTTCGATGTATTTCTTGAACGCCTGCTCGGCGTTTGCATAATCAGCATTCTGGCGATAGGCATAGCCAAGAATGTTGAAGGCGGTCGAGTAAGTGGGAGCCAGTTCAGTTGCTTTCTTGTAATGCTCGATTGCCTGTGGCATGTCCTGCTGGCCGAAGTAGTAACCACCCAGAGTGAAATGCGCGCGCTCGTCGTTTGGATAAGCGGCCACGAGTTGATCCAGATACTCTTTCTGTTTCGCAGCATTGCCGTTTGCGCCCGCCTCGTTAGCAAGAATAAGCAGCTTCTCGCCGTTGGAAGCTTTGTCCGAAAGACTTACGGCCTTCTTCAGGTGGTCGAAGAATTCTTTTCCGGTGGGGCTGACGTTGGCACGGTTCAACTCCGCCAGCGCGAAACTTGGGTCGAGCGAAATTGCTTTATCAAAGTGTTGGATTGAATCCTGGATGAGTAGCTTCTCGGAGAGGTCGCGCCCTTGCAGGAATTCCTTTCGGGCCTCTTCTGAAGAAGTCGTGACTGGGATCTTGCCGCTATCCGCGGTTGTGCTCTTTGCGGCGACCGGGCCCTTGCCCTCCTTTACGTTCGCGCAACCACTTAGCGCGACAGCTGCGGCGAAAACTAGCGCCGGGAAAAGAACCAGAGATCTATTGCGGTGCATGATGTTTCTCCTTCAATGGGTGTGGTAAACAGTTTCGTCGCGAAGCCTCGACGGCGTTTGCGATCTGGGGAGATCAGTCAGTCAATCAAGTCTGACTGCGTTAACTTAAGGCGAGCGAATCAGGATCGAATAGAGCGCGGCTGCGCACTACAACAAAAGTGATCGATTACTTAAGCGCGATTAGGAATGAGGAAGGATACTTAAGAGAAATACTGCGGTCAAGCGAATTGTCAGGCTTTGTTTGGGATTCCATCGACTCGGTTTTAATCCGAGTTTTCGCAAGCGTTTTGGCTTAAAGTTGGAAGAAAGTTGAATTCTAAGAAATCAAATCGCCAAGCCGCCGTCCACTTGAATCACCTGACCGGTGATATAGCGAGCGTCGTCGGAAAGCAGGAAGCAGGCGATGCGGGCGACTTCATCCGCTTCGGCAAAGCGACCCAGCGGAATTTGCTCAATGATCTTCGCGCGGTAGCTTTCATCCAGCGCCCCGGCCATGTCAGTGGCGACCATGCCAAGCGCCAGAGCGTTGACCGTGACCTTCCTGCTCGCAACTTCCTTCGCCAGAGCTTTCGTCAGCCCAACCATTCCTGCCTTCGACGCCGAGTAGTTTGACTGTCCCGCCATTCCTACTTCGCCGCTGATTGAGGAGATGTTGAGAATCGAGCCGCCCTCTTCCTGCCGGAGCATCGTTCTCAGCGCAGCTTTGGCGAAGTTCCAGGCGCCTTTCAGGTTTGTGTCCATCACAGAATCCCAATCGGATTCCTTCATGCGCAGGATGAGATTGTCGCGCGTGATGCCCGCGTTGTTGACGAGAAAATCGATGCGACCAAACGCGTCTTTAACTTGTTTCACCATCTCCGCGGCCGCTTCGGTGTTTGCCACGTCGCATTGAGAGGCGAGGGCGCGTACGCCGAGCGCTTCAATTTCTTTAGTCAGCGACTCAGCCGCCTCGGCGCTCTTTGCGTAGTTGAAGGCGACGTCCGCGCCACGACGGGCAAGTTCAAGTGCGATGGCGCGGCCGATGCCGCGCGTGGCGCCGGTGACGATGGCGGCGCGTCCGGAAAATTGTTTTTGATCAGGCATGATGATTTATTAATTAGCCACAGAGGCACAGAGACACAGAGTTCTTATGAACCACTCAAGGATGAAAAGCTCATGGTCAGGAAGGGTGGTTTACCCCCGCGCGTTGAATGCCTCGCAAGCCGAGCGGGGGCAAGCCACCCTTCCCAACCATGAGATTTCTTATCTTGAATCACTCTCTGTGTCTCTGTGCCTCTGTGGCCGAATTTCTTAAGCGAGTTTCAATGAACGCAAATACTCTTTAAACTCAGGCGCCAGTTCCTCATGTTTGAGCGCAAACTCGACCGTCGCAATCAGGAAACCTAATTTGTCGCCGGCATCGTAACGCGTTCCTTTAAAGCGCACGGC
>JBGPYG010000086.1:0-10935 GCA_041493085.1 Pyrinomonadaceae bacterium
AGGATTGCTGAATGCACTCCGGAGAGGCCCCGTCTTGAAAGCCGTAGACGACAGAGTCCAGCGACACTCGGGTGCCGCCTACTCTGTATGCGCCTTCCTCTTGTTCTACGTATTCCTTACCCATGGATGTTTACTTGCTTTCCGCCTTCAAAGAAATGCTCCAGAAAGACAAACAGATCGTAAAGCAAGCGGCCCAGTCTGTAAAGACAACCGATTATCCGACGGTAATCAGAACTTTTACTGACTTTTTTGCAGTGAAATTAACCTGAGCCTAAGTTGTGAGCCTTCGATAAATCCCGGGCATCCGCTCGGGCAGCGAAAGTACGTCGTCGATAATCGTATAGCCAATTTCGCCGTAGAGGTCGCGCAGCTCGGCTTCCGACTCGCGATCGATCGTAATGCAAAAAGGCGTGATGCCCTGATTTTTTGCCTGCCGCAGCGCTTCACGCGTGTCCTCGCGCGCGTAACGCGCATCGCCGTAATCGTGATCGTAAGGACGGCCGTCAGACAAGACGATCAGCAGGCGCGTGCGTGCTTCCTGCTTCGCAAGTTTCGCCGTGGCATGACGAATTGCAGCGCCTAGCCTGGTGTTGTTCTGGAAAGTTATGCCGCCGATTCGTTCCTTCACTTCATCCGAATACTTCTCATCAAAATCCTTCACCACGTAAAACTTCACGTTGCGCCTGCCTTCGGAAGTGAACCCATTGATGGAATACGTGTCGCCGACCGCCTCCAGCGCTTCGCTCATCAACACCAAACCTTCCTTTTCGATCTCGATGATGCGCCGGCCGGGACGCGTGTAGGGCTGGAGGGGATGACGTCCAATCGTGCGCGCCGTTGATGAAGACTGATCGAGCAGGAATGAAACAGCCACATCGCGCCGCCGTCGCAAGCGCTTGGTATACAGCCGCTCGGATTGGTGTCCGCCGCCGACCTTGGCCGCGCGCCGGTCGATGACGTAATCGACGACCGCGCTCAGATCAAACTCCTCGCCGTCCAACTCATTCGTAACGCGCAGCAAGTCTTCCGGTTTCATCAACTGAAACTGATGACGGATGGATGAAATCACACCCTTGTGACGCTCGCGCGTTTGCTCGACAAACATTCGGTCGCCGTGCTTCACGCGCTTTTCTATTACGCGGCACCAACCCATGCGATGGTCAGCTAACTCTCGATCCCACTCGTCATAGTTGTAGGCCACCTCGCCTTCTTCAATGGCCTGCTCCGGAAACTCGGCTTCCGTCCAGGCTTCGGCACCTGCGAGTTCATCAGGTTCGCCTTCAGCATCGGGATCGTTCCAGGCATTGAAAAGCTCGCGCGCATCACGCCGTTGCGGGTTCCGTTCTGAAGGCCGTCGGCTAAAGCTCTCGGTCGCGATCGAGTTTTCCTCTTCGGACTCTGAGGGCTCCTCCTGAGTTTCAAGTTCCTGAATCGAATCGTCGTTAGAAGCGAGGGATTGAAACAATGAATAGACGCGACTCGTCGCCATCAAACTGTCGGCGACCGTGGCTGACTCGCTCGCCAGATACTCCTCTGCCACAGTTTCAAGCTCGGAAACAATCTGACCGTAATACTGACGCGCGTCATCGGTCGCGCCGCCGAGCAGCGTAGTTTGAAAAAGTAATTCAAAGGGAACCAGCGTTGCGGGCAACCCGGTAACGGACGGACGCCCGCGGCGCAAGTGCTCGCGAATGAGATCAAGATCGCGCGCGAGCCCGCGATACTTGCGACGAAGACGGCGATCGATGCGGCAGTTTTCCAGAGTGCTGAAGATGCGACGAGCGAGTTGCTGGTGAGGAAACAATTGCAGGGCGCGGCGATAGTCGACATCTATGGGATAGGCATTCGTGCCTGTCCTATACGCGGAGGTTTTCTGTCCCGATTCATCGACAGATAAGAATGTCTGTCCTACATCAAGCATTTCGTCAGGAACCGAGAACGCGTCGTACGCGTCTGCGTTTTCAGGCGTGTAGGTTTCGGCAAGCGTCGCATAGGCAGCCTCTAGCGTCGCGGTTCCGCGTTCATAAGTGCCAAATTCGATTTGCCCGGCGGCATGCGCGGCCAACACTTTGTAGAGACGAAAGTCGAGTTCGTCGTCAGCAAACTCGGCTACTACGGAAGGAAGATGTATGGTGCGGCCGTCTCCAATGCGCGACTCAACCGGAACCGCTGCCAGCGGGCTTATCTCAACCTCGTGGCCCGTCAATCCTTCGATGTAGAGGATCAACAAATGTCGCACTGTCTCCAGCGCGAGCCCATTGCTGCCGCTGCGCAGCGCGTCGTAACTGCCTCGTGTTTCCAGCGCGAAATAACTGCGGCGCGCCCGCGCATCTTTGTTGTGCGAAGAAAGACCGCGCCGCGCCCACTGCTCAAATTGCCCGACTGAGACAGTCCGAAGCGCCAACGAACTGGAACGAAAACAGGCGAGTGCCGCTTCGCCATCGGTCTCCGCTATTTCACGCGTCAGGTTTATGACGCGCAACGCGAGATTGACCAGGCGATCGTGATCCGCTTCTTTAGCGAGCGCACGAACAAACGGGCGGCTGCTGCGCACGAAAGCAACGAGGCTGGCGTTGCCATGCTGTGCGACCGTCCCCAGCAGTTTCACCCACTCGTCAAATATCTCGGGCAGCGTCCTTAGAATCTCGCCGCCGGTTATCAGAACTTGCAAAGCCGAGCCGCCGCCTCGTTCGAGAAAGCCGGCGGTGTTGTTCAGCAGCCGCAGGGCATCGTCTGATTTGAGATTTGCGAGCGCCTCCGGCAGCGCTGCCCACGCATCTGCCGCGATCCCGCCGGCGCGAAAAGCAAAATCCGTCGCCAGCTCGATGCCCCTTTTCGTGACCTCTGGATTTTTGCATCGCTGCAAACGCTGGATGACTTCGGGCGTCTGCTTGAGAAACTCGGCGCTGTGTTTGGCGGAACGTCGCGAAATCTCAGTGGCCACTTCAAGCACCGAGCCCAGCAGGGCAGCATCGTCTATGGCTTTCGAAAATGTGGGCAGGTTGCGAAACGTTTCCGTCGCGATAGGTGACGAAAGGGTGATTTGCCGCGAACAAAGCTGGAAAACCAACGGGTGAACACTCGCGGGAACGTCCTTGAGGCCGCTGACTCCTTCCGCGAAAAATGTGATTGCGGTTTCGACGTCGCTCATCGCCAGCCGTCGACCCAGGTCCCCCCATGAACGCAACTCGGCAGCGTGGAAAACTTCCGCAGCCGCAGGCGCCGCTCGCAAAAATTCAATGCTCGCGCGCAGCGAGATACTGGCAATTGCTGCACTCGTCTCCAGCGCCGCGGCCGATTGTTCGAGCGGCAAACTTGCCAGGTCACGCGTTAACTTTAGAAACGACTGACGCTCAGCGCTGGGAATTCCTGAGTCGATGTTCTCGTCTTGCATTGGTGAAGTACGTTCTCTTAGCTCCGTTAGGAGCCGAATGTTTATAGTCACTCCAGTCAGCCGGATCACTAGCTCCGTAGGGGCGAAATATTCCAGTCAAGCGCCCAACGGTACGGGTAGCATTCCGCTCCTACGGAGCTAAGGCGAGATCTGGCAACCTGCAGTCTATAAACATTTCGTCCCTACGGGACTGGGTTGACTCCCTCTAATGCTTATTGAGTCAACCAGAGCTGCACCCTGTCTCACAACGCGTCACGAAATCAGCCCTTCTCGTTTGGGTGAACATGAATGCGTGGTGCCTGAAGATCTAAATCACCGTGGTCACGATCTCGCGAATGCTGCGTTGCAGTTCGCGGTCGTCGGTGATGGGCGAGCACATCGCTACTTCGGCAGCGGTGACAGGTGTGATGCCGAGCGTGATCAGCTGGGCAGCGTAAATCAGCAAGCGCGTGGAGACGCCTTCTTCCAAGCCGTGACCGCGCAGGTTGCGAACCTTCTGGCCGATCAGCACCAGGTCGCGCGCAGTGCCTTCGTCAACTCCACCTTCGTGCGCCACGATCTCTGTTTCCATCTCCGGGGGCGGGTAGTCGAAATCGATCGCCACGAAGCGTTGCCGCGTAGATTGTTTCAGATCCTTGAGAATGGATTGGTAGCCGGGATTGTAAGAAACAACCAGCATGAAATCCGCGGGCGCGTCGAGGATTGTGCCGCGCTTCTCGATTGGCAGGCGACGACGATGATCTGTCAATGGGTGAATGATGACAACCGTATCCTTGCGCGCTTCAACAACCTCGTCGAGATAACAGATGGCGCCGTTGCGTACCGCTGAAGTCAGTGGGCCGTCATGCCAAACAGTTTCTTCGCCCTCCAACAGGAACCGCCCAACGAGATCTGTCGCTGACAAGTCTTCATGGCAGGCGACCGTGATCAAGGGACGCTCGAGGCGCCACGCCATGTGTTCGACAAAACGCGTCTTGCCGCAGCCTGTCGGGCCCTTGAGAATTACCGGCAGGCGAGCAGAGTGGGCCGCCGCAAAGAGATCTACCTCCCCGCCAAGCGGCAGGTAGTAGGGCTCAGCGGCAACGCGATATTCTTCAATTGCTGATTCAGGCATGATTAAGCGTTTCGGGTTTCGAGTTCAGAGTTGCTACATCAGAACCGGGAGCGGTAGCGACTGGCCTGATGCTCAACTATTAGGACGGATGGGTCATTTACATCCGCGAAGCAACAGAAGATCGTGACACTCGACTCGAGCGTTTGGCCGGTCGCTACCGCTCCCGGTTCTGATGTAACGAGTCATGCTCGTTGCGTATTCACGGCAACTCAATGAACCTGTACAGTACCATTCGCCCTGGCTACCTGACGTGTCGACCGTTCTACGGTATTCTAGAGTATCGCGGGACACAACTCGAAACGCGAAACTGAAACCTGGAACGCGAAACTCGGAACTCGAAACTGAATGAAATTAGCAGTAGCAATGTCTGGTGGAGTGGATTCATCCGCGGCGGCGGCAATCCTCAAAGAGCAGGGCCACGATCTGGTCGGCTTCACGATGCAGTTGTGGAATCAGCGTCGCGGCATAAGTGTGGACGAGAATGGCGATCCGCTTCCTTCGCGCTGTTGCTCGCTCGACGATGTTTACGATGCGCGTCGCGTTGCCGAGGAGCTGGGCTTTCCGTTCTACGTGCTCAACCTCGAACGCGAGTTTGAGCGCGACGTGGTGCAACCGTTTGTCGAGAGCTACCTCAATGGCGAGACGCCAATTCCCTGCGTCTCCTGCAATAGTCGTCTGAAATTCGCTTCGCTCGATCAACTTGCCCGGAGCCTGGGCTGCGACAAAGTTGCGACGGGCCACTATGCGCGCGTTGAATACGATGAAGCGTCGAAGCGTTACAGGCTTTTTCGCGGGCGCAATTTTCAGAAAGATCAATCTTACTTTTTGTGGGAACTGACGCAGGACCAACTATCGCGCGCGATGTTTCCTTTGGGCGAGATGTCGAAGCCGGAAGTCCGCGAGGTTGCAAGAGAACATAGCCTGGCGGTGGCGGAAAAATCCGAGTCGCAGGAAATCTGTTTTGTTCCTGACGGCAATTATGCCGGCTTCATCGATCGTTATCTTGCGGCGGAAGACGCGGCGGAGCGTTTGCCGGGCGAAGGCGAGATAGTCGATGCCAGCGGCGCGGTGATCGGTCATCATGCGGGCATTCACCGTTATACCATCGGTCAGCGACGCGGAATTGGGATTGCCGGCGCCGAGCCGCTATATGTCGTCAACATCGACGCGCCGAAGAACCAGGTGGTCGTTGGGCACCAGGACGATTTGCTGGGCTGGGAATTTACGGCTGCGGGTGTTAACTGGGTAGCGTTTGATAAGCCTGACGGCCCCGTTCGAGCAGAGGTGCGTGTGCGCTATCGCCACACGCCCGCACTGGCCACGATCACCCCGCTCGAGAACAACCGGGTTCGGGTTAACTTCGACGAACCACAGCGCGCTATTACGCCCGGCCAGGCCACCGTGTTCTACCGCGGCGATGAGGTCGGCGGCGGCGGCTGGATAGTTAAATCTTCTGGGGGAAAAGGGTAAAGGGGAAGGGGGAAAGGCCTCTCCTTCCCCCTTTACCCTCTTCCCCTTTACCCCTTGCCCTTTACCCCTTCCCCTTTACCCCTTCCCCCCTAGTTCTTAAACCTTTTCCCCGCCCCAAACGTACCCACACAACGAGTAACTATCAGCTAATTACACAAACTTAAGGCAGGAAATACTATGGCAATGTCGCGCACACGAAAGACTGTTCTGATTATTACAAGCATTGTGGTGGGGCTGGTTTTGGTAGTGCTAATCGGTCTCGCTGTTTTGGTAGCCTCCTTCCGGCATAACGAGCCTTCCATCGAGCACAATAGCGCACTCGCGCTCCGCGTCGCCGGCTCATTGCCGGACTATGTGCCCTACGATCCGTTGCGAAAGCTCTTTGGCAACACCGACCAGTCGCTTTCCGATCTCATCCTTCAGTTCAAGAAAGCCAAGGTAGACGACCGCATTAAAGTAATCATTCTCGACATTAATATGTCCGGCGCCGGCTGGGGCAAGTCTGAAGAAATTCGCGATGCCATCGCGGACTTTCGTTCCTCCGGAAAACCTGTCTATGCCTACATGGAATACGCGACGGATAAGGAGTACTACATCGCCACCGCCTGCGACAAAATTTATTTGGCGCCGCCAGGAGAGCTGTTCATCAATGGCCTGGCAGCCGACGTACTCTTCTTCCGCGGCTCACTGGACAAGCTTGGGATTTATCCCGACATGGTTCAAATCGGAAAATACAAGACTGCTGTCGAGACGTTCACTCGCAAGGACATGTCGGATGCCAACCGGGAATTCGTGAACTCGCTGCTCGACGATCTCTTCAACCGCTACGTCGAGGCAATTGCGAAAGCTCGCGGCAAAACCCCGGAAGAAGTGCGCGCCTTTATCGACAATGCTCCCTACAGCGCAGCCAAGGCTAAAGAACTTGGACTTACCGATGGTGTAGCGTATCGAGATGAGCTCGAAAAAGAGCTGAAACAAAAGTTGGGTTATAAGGAATCTGACGAACTGCGAGTTGTAAAGAGTTCAGCTTACAGTGAGGTTGAACCGGAATCGCTGGGCCTCGATGAAGGTGAAAAAATCGCCGTCATCTATGCCACCGGCAGCATCGGTTCGGGAAAATCTGCGAACAGCCCTGGAGGCGATCAGTCCATTGGTTCCGAAACTGTGGCCAAAGCTCTTAACGACGCTCGCGACGACAAATCCATCAAGGCAATTGTCATTAGAGTGGATAGTCCGGGTGGTTCAGGTCTGGCGTCCGATATCATCTGGCATGCGGTGGAAGCCGCCAAGGCGAAGAAGCCGGTGGTAGTTTCAATGAGCGACGTCGCTGCTTCGGGTGGTTATTACATCGCCGCGGGTGCAAACAAGATTATCGCTCAGCCCTCGACTATTACAGGCTCGATCGGTGTATTTGCCGGTAAGCCGGTGATGCGAGGTTTTTACGACTGGCTGGGAATTTCGAACGAATACATTCTGCGCGGCAAGCAAGCGGGCATGTTCCGTGAAACGGAGAAGTTCACCCCTGAAGAGCGGACCAAGTTTGAAGAATTGATCAAGAGAACCTACTACGACGACTTCGTACCGAAGGTCGCGAAGGGTCGCAACAAGACTCCCGAGTACATCGATTCAGTGGCTCAGGGCCGCGTGTGGACCGGCGCTCAGGGTAAAGAGCGAGGACTGGTGGATGAGTTTGGCGGCCTGGATCGTGCGGTCGAAGTAGCGAAGGAACTGGCAAAGATTCCCAAAGATAAGGGCGTGCATCGCGTGATCCTTCCCGTACCCCGCACGCTCATACAGGAATTGCTCAGCCAGGGCGATGAAACATCTGTCCAGGCTAAACAACAGCAGGCCGTACTCGCAGTATTGCCTGACGATGCACGCCGCGCAGTGCGTTACATGGCATTGCTTGACCTTATGAAGACTGGCGAATCGTCGCTAGTGATGCCGTTTGATGTGCAAATCAAGTGAGCGGTGAGCAGTAAGCAGTGAGCAGTAAAGAGAAGAGGCAGAGGAGCCGTAACTAGCTTCACTGCCTTTTTCTCTGCCCACTGCCCACTGCCTTCTGCTTACTGCCTTCTGCTTACTGCCTATAGCTCACTGCCTATAGCTCACTGCCTATAGCTTACTGCTCACTGCTCACTGCTTACTGCTTACTGCTTACTGCTCACTGCTTACTGCTTACTGATCTTTTCGAGGCCCATGTAAGGCCGCAGCACTTCGGGAATGACAATCGATCCATCCGCTTGTTGAAAGTTTTCCAGGATCGCAATCCACGTTCGCCCAACCGCCAGTCCTGATCCATTCAAGGTGTGCACAAACTCCGGCTTCGCTCCGCCCGCGCGGCGAAAGCGGATCTGCGCGCGCCGCGCCTGAAACGCTTCATAGTTAGAGCATGAAGAAATTTCGCGGAAGGTGTTCTGCGACGGCAGCCAAACCTCTATGTCATAGGTCTTCGCGGAGCCAAAGCCAAGATCGGCGGTCGAGAGCGCAACAGTGCGATAGTGGAGTCCAAGCCTCTGTAGGATCACTTCCGCGTCGCGCGTGAGTGACTCAAGTTCGTCATACGAATTTTCCGGCAACGCATATTTCACCAGCTCGACTTTCTCAAACTGATGCTGGCGGATCAAACCACGCGTGTCGCGTCCATAGCTACCGGCTTCGGAGCGAAAGCATGGGGTGTAGGCAACCCATCTCAAGGGGAGCTGTGAGGCGTCGAGTATTTCTTCGCGGTGATAGTTTGTTACCGGGACTTCCGCGGTCGGGACAAGATAAAGCTCGCGTTCGTCCGTCAGCTTGAAAAGATCTTCCTCGAATTTCGGCAATTGGCCGGTGCCAAACAACGCCGCCTTGTTGACAATGAAAGGCGGCAAGGTTTCCTGATAACCATGCTCGCGCGCGTGGACATCAAGCATGAAGCTGATCAGAGCCCGTTCCAGCCGGGCGCCCTCTCCATTGAGGATCGCAAATCGCGACGCGGCAATTTTTGCGGCACGGTCTAAATCAAGGATGCCTAGCGCTGTCCCCAGATCGACGTGATCCTTCGGCTCGAAGTCGAAATCCGGCTTCGTGCCCCAACTCCGGACTTCAACATTTGCCGATTCATCTTCACCGACCGGCACGCTCTCGTGTGGAAGATTGGGTAGGGTCGAGAGCAGGTCACGCATGCGAGTCTCAGCCTCATCGCGCAACCGATCCAGCTCGGCGATGCGTTCCTTTAGCTGATTAACTTCCAGGCGACGCTCCTCCGCTTGTTCCCTTTTGCCTTCTTTCATCAAACCGCCGATCTCGCGGCTGGAGGCGTTTCGTGTGGCGTTGAGTTGGTCTGACTCGGCGATAATGCGCCGGCGCTCGGCGTCGGCTTCAGCAAAGCTATCCAGAACCTCAGGCGCTACGCCGCGCGTCTGCAGCCCGGCGCGCACTTTCTCAAGATTCTCCCGAACGTAGTTGAGATCAAGCATTTGTTACCCGGTGTAATCGTGTATCCAGACGAATCGGTTTAGTTAGGAATTTACGTGATCGTGGTTCGTGATTGTATCTCAGTGTACGAGTGGATGCACATTTCATGCGCATTTTGGTGAGGGATTACAAGTGAACAGTTAGTGATTTTTCCCGAGGGTGGTGAGTTTCCCAAAATCGCTGATCTGTTTACGCCAGAGGTAATGGAGGCGTCCGTTGATTTTTGAGGAACACCTCATCCAAGTGCCATTGGTCGCCGGGTCGAAGAGACTTGCGGCGCAGGCCGTTGGCATAAGTCTGACCGAACTTGAGGCACCATTCTCTGACCGTCTCATAAGTGAGGGAGACGCCGCGACTGGACATCAGCTCTTCGACATCGCCTTCGACGAAGATCGAGCATCTATGGGGTCACAGTGGTGATAGTGAATGTCGCAGCGGGAACCCTGCTTTTCAAATCGTAGCTCTCAATTGCCAGGTCTGCGAAACGCTGGCCCTGGAGGCGCGTTACGATGTGGAAAGGCAGCATCATACAATCAGCTCTTCGATAATCGCTGCGTTCCTCTTCAATAAGGACCTGGCTGTTGTAGCGCGTAGAGATTTTATCGATCAGGAAAGTCTGCATGTTAATCCAGTACCGCACAGTGTCCTGGGGATTGAACTTAACTTCCACCACGTAATCATTGCCCTCATCCTTTTGCCGTGCCGTGACAAGTTGGCCCTCAATCGCTCGATTGAGAGTGTCAAACCCCATCATCCCCCAGTGCCGGGAAGCCGCAGTCTCGCTCACGCGAAACTCGTTCCCAAAGATCATTCCGCCGCCCTGTGAGCCGGTGAAGACCAGATAAGTCCGGCCTGGAAGAGTTGCGCTTGGCGCAACATCAAGTCGTCGCCGCATTAATTTATCCTGATAATCCGTAATCTTAAGTTTGACTTCGGCCATGGCACCAAGCGGGTTGGCACCTATCCCCCCAAACGCAGCCGCATTCACGAAACCGCCAGCCTGCACCGTGACATTTTGCATGTTGGCATAGTCAACACCGCCGTGAGCGATGCGACTAACGCTCAGAATCTCGCGCCCTGTAAAGTCGGCAGCGGCGTTGGGGATGGTCGTTGTAGTTGTGGCTAATGCCAAAGCCGCGAAGCAGCAAAATGCAAGCATCAAGGCTTTCCGGACAATTAATCTTCGTAACATGATTGAGTGATTCCTCCTGTTGGTGTTTGATTGCACGCTGCTTGTACAGCATGCAACAAGGAACGTCAATGTTGAGAATTGCATAGGCACGACACGCCCCGCCCCTATCAATTCATCCAATATCCTGGGCACGCAGCGCAATCCCAGTAGCGCCGAGAAAGATTAAGAGCATCGCCAAGAGCACTCCGAGATTGGTCAAATGTCCGCCCCATGGATGCAAGAAATCGACAAAATTGCTCAGATTGTCGGGGATCCGGGTTGCCTTAGCTATTTCCGGAGCCGGCCCTGGCTTGGGCGGTGTGGGTTTCG